>JBJKQE010000139.1:0-2519 GCA_046705645.1 Ignavibacteriaceae bacterium
AAGAAAATTAAGGAAACAGATTTATGCACAATTATATACACTTCCGGCACCACTGGTGAGCCAAAAGGGGTTTTACTGACTCACATTAATATATTATCAAACGTAATGTCGGCCCTAAAAACATTTCCCATAGATAGCAACGACGTATTTCTTTCTTTCCTTCCGCTTTGTCATATTTTTGAAAGAATGGCCGGGTACTATACCGCTTTTTCTTCCGGCGGAACAATTTATTATGCGGAAAGTATTGAATCAGTTGCACAAAATATGATTGAAGCAAAGCCGACTATTATTACTACAGTTCCCCGTCTTTTTGAAAGAATTTATTCAAAAATAATGAAGAGTGTTGAAAGTCAATCTCCTTCCAAACAAAAAATATTTTATTGGGCAGTTGAAACCGGAAAAGAATATGCAAAGGAAAAAAAGACCGGAACAGTATCTTTAGGACTTGCCATAAAAAATAAATTAGCGGACAAGCTGGTATTCCAAAAGTTGAAAGAAAGAACCGGGGGAAAACTTCGATTCTTTATTTCCGGCGGCGCACCTCTGTCCAGAGATTTAGGCGAATTTTTTGAAGCAATCGGTTTGTTGATTGTAGAAGGCTACGGCTTAACAGAATCATCTCCCGTAATTGCGGCTAATAAAATCGATGATTATAAATTCGGAACAGTAGGTAAACCATTTCCCGGCGTAGAAATAAAAATTGCAAGCGATGGAGAAATCCTTGCCAGAGGTCCTAATATTATGCAGGGTTATTTCAAAAACAAAAAAGAAACGGAAGAAGTCTTAAAGGACGGCTGGCTGCATACAGGTGATATTGGCGTTTTTGATTCTCAAGGATTTTTAATGATAACGGATAGAAAAAAACATTTATTTAAAACTTCCGCAGGTAAATATATAGCTCCGACTCCTATAGAAAATTTATTTTTAACAAGTAAATTCATCGATCAATTTGTTTTGATTGGTGATAGAAGAATGTTCCTAAGCGCGCTGATTGTTCCTGATTTTGAAGCAGTTAAAGAATATGCGGATTCCAATAAGATAGTGTACGACAGCCTGGAAGAACTTATTAAGACAAAAGAAATTTACGACCTCATAGAAAAAGATATGGCAGGAGTTCAAAAGAAGCTGGCAAATTATGAAAGGGTACGTAGATTTGCCTTACTTGACAAACCTTTCAGCCTTGAAAACGGAGAAGTTACTCCCAGTCTAAAAATCAGGCGAAAATTTGTTGAAGAAAGATACGGCCATCTTATTGAGGAGATGTATAATAAATAATAAACAATTCCACTAAAGAAATTAAATTAATATTTCTCCAAATATTCGATTACTGCATTATGTATTTTACCGTTCGTAGCTAAAATTTTTTTAGAAAATATATCTATGTATTTACCGTTAAAATCAGTAACTAACCCGCCCGCTTCTTCAACTATTAATTTACCTGCACACATATCCCAAGGATGCAGATATACTTCCCAAAATCCGTCAAACACGCCTCTAGCAACGTAGCAAAGGTCTATTGCAGCAGAACCCAATCTTCTTACGGCTCTTGAAGCCTTGGTTAATGCCGTAAATTTTTCTAAAGCATTTTCCGGATTTTCGGAAATGTTGTACGGAAAACCCGTTACAAGAACTGCATGGCCCAAATTATCATTTTTATTTACATTAAGTTTCCTATCGTTAGCAAATGATCCTTTTCCTGCTTCAGCTGAATAGACAATATCATTCATTATATCATAAACAACACCGGCAATCGTTTTGCCTTCTTTTTGAACTCCGATAGATACTGAAAAAATCGGCAGACCGTGTGCAAAATTTGTAGTACCGTCAAGCGGATCTACAACCCAAACATATTCCGAAGTATTTTTAGTTTCACCACCTTCTTCAGCTAAGATTCCGTGAGTAGGAAAATTCTTCTTTATAAAATCCGTGATTAATTTTTCACTGGCTTTATCTACAGTGGTTACTAAATTAGATTCGTTTGATTTATATTCAATGTTAAAACTTGTTCCGAATCCCTTTTTAACTAAACTGCCCGCTTCTTTTGCAATTTTAATAATATCTTCTATCATTATATTCCTTAATTTTGAATACAAATATATAAAATAATTCATAGAGGATAATTACAGAATATTTATAGCGGCATTACAATTTGCCAACAAAATTTATGGTTCGACTCCACTGACCAGGACAAATGAATTTAACTAGTCATCCCGAGCGAACTTATCTGTCGCAGGCGGAGTTGAGAGATGACTTATTAGTTAATAACTGCAGTAAATTAGGGCACTACTAATATTTTTATGTGTTAATTGATTAACCGATTAAAATGATTGTATAATCACTGTCATCAGACTTTTTCGTTCCTTGATAGCAGGAATGAATTTTGGTATATTTAATAATCAATTTACGTTGGAAAATTAAAGGAGAATAACGTTTGAAAGAATTTAGCGAATTGAGTACTAAGGAAAAAGATGAAACATCGATAGTTGATAATATTCCGGAAAAGCTTCCGATATTACCTT
>JBJKQE010000140.1:0-12727 GCA_046705645.1 Ignavibacteriaceae bacterium
TTATTATTCTAAACTGCAAATTGATAGTTCAAATAATATTATAAGCAAGCTTACACCGGCTGAATCACAAAAAAGTGTTGAAATTTCTGAAACTGCTATTGAAAATTTAAATCGATTTAATACCTTCCTTGAGCGTACGGCAAAAATAAGTGTTGTTTTAAATACTAATCTCGGATTGATTAATCAACTTTATGAAAAAATGAATGCCGCAACTGACTTAAGTAATGAAAAAATGGAACAGCTAAAATCGCTGGCAAATTCCATTACGCAAGCTACAGATTCCCTGAAAGATGAAAAAACAATTATTGGTTTAAAGCATCTTGACGCTATAGTTAATAAAAAGTAAAATTTAAAATGGTCAGAAAAAACAGAGACAGTAAATTTATTATTTACGAAGTACTGTACATTTTTGTAATAACAGTGCTGGTTTTAAAAGGTGCCGACCTTGATCTTGATAAGGTTATATCAACAAACAGAGCCGTTTCAAAAAGTGTTAGAGATTCTTTGGTAACCATGATTGATTCTCTAACCGATAAGGGATTAAAATTTGAGATTAAACTTAACCCGGATATTCAAAAGCAAAATGTAGAGTTAAAACAAAAAGTTGAAGCTCTTAATAAAAAAGTTGCTTCTTTAAGTGATAGAATTAAAGAAATGCCTCCGCCGGAAGAAACCCCTACAAAAGAAACCAAGCCAATTGAACAGACTATTTTGCAGTCCCCTATTTCTATCACACAGACATTTTATCAATATACATGGAATACTGCAAAAAATAGCGGTGACGTTCCTACAGTTATTTATGATCCCAAAAACATGAATGAGCCGATCGTTACAATTCCAGCCGGTCAAGAGAAAAAGTTCAATCTTATGGGGCAAGATCAAGTTATAGCAAAATACGGTACACAAGAGGAAAAAATTAAAGTAATACCTTTGAAACCTCCTCAGATCAAAATTTCAAAAGTGACGACTAAAATGGATGGCTCGACAATTTATGTGCAAGACTTGCAAAATATTACTGTATTTAATGTAACAGTAATTTACATGAGACCGGAACAGTTGAAGGTAACTCATTCGGGACCAATTTCAGTATCAGGCCCGTACAAAGATAATAATGGAAATAATGTTTACTACGTTTCTTTAAAAATCGCTCCTAATGAAAATAAATATGACGAATGGATTAATCGACCTGGAACATTGCAGGAAGCTGACGGAAGATATAAAGCAAATTTCTTTTTCTTTGTTACAGACAAAATCTCAAAAGCACATGCTGAAGCTGGGGATTCATTTTACTTCACAGATTTTTCAAAATAAATAATAAAAAAAATATAAACCTTATGCGCAAAAATTTATTTCTTCTCTTATTAGCTGTTTCATTGACTATTCTATTAGTGCCCAAAGTCAATGCTCAAACCTCAGAGGGAGAAAAGATACTTTATTATCAAATGGAACCTCTTGATGACAGTTTATTTATTAAAATACAAAATGAACTTTTTATTGAACCGCCTGACCCAAAAGCCGAAATTATAGTTGATTTACGGGATGCAAATAATCAAACGATATCTGTGAAAGGAGTCTTATATCCTTTCTTAGCATTAAAGCCTGAAACAAGAGCTAAAGTAATTACATATCCTTTTAAAGTGAATCTTGAAGAAAATATAAATTATGGTAGTGTATTTACCCGTGTTCTTAGCAAACTTAATTTAGGAAAAGTTGTCTCTCCCCCGTCTTTATACCAGATATCTTCGACTTTAGGATATATAAATCCATTTTTGCAACTGTTCGGAGGAGAACCTTTTGGAATACCATTAAAGAATGACTTGGGATTATCTTTTGGATTCGGAACTCCATATTCAGGACCATTCGAAACAAACTTTGTACAAGCAGGAGTTCATTTACTAGGTTTCTACGGCGGAGTTTATAATAGTGTTGATGCTTTTACTCAATATAAAAAAGAAAATAACCAGAATAACCTTTACGCATCAAGCGGTTATGAATTCGGTTATGTTGTACCTCTAGGTAATTTTTTCAAATTTAGTTATTTAAAATCAACTCAGAGCTTTACACAAAGCCAGTTAAAAGCGTATAAAGAAGCCGATACATTAGGCATGGTACCAAAACTTATAGATGGCGGATATTTTAACTGGGAACTTAGGTATCCTATAAGAATTCTAGGTTCTACCAGGGCAAAATTTTATGTTGCAAATTATTTGAATGAAGTACATGTAGGATTTACAGGTCGCGAACTTTCTCTCTCAGGAAATACTTTCGATTTTAGTTTTGATGGAATGGTTCACAGTGACGTAAGGCAGCCGCAATATGTTGTAAATGTACTTGTGCAGAGAATTTTTGATGACTGGGCTTTTAGTGCTCTTGCAATTGGTCCATCTTTAGTTCTTTCTAAAAGAGATACTGGCAGTTTCGGTGTAATTGCACTATTTTTTAACCTTAGGTTAAAAGTAGGAACTTCGCTTTAGTATCATTTAGGATTTGTAGGCCGTATATCTATTTCACTTATTAAAGCTCTTACCGGAAGTTTTAATATTGAAAAAACAGTTTCAGCAATGTCCTCCGGTTTTAAAATTTTATTCCGGTTAGGTTTCATTGTTGAACCATTGAAAAATTCGGTATCAACCGAACCGGGACAAATTGCGGCAACACGAATATTATATTCACGAACTTCAAGCATCAAAGACTTGGTAAATCCGAGTGCCGCATGTTTTGAAGCGGAATACATTGCACCGCCGACAAATGAATTCTTTCCTGCCAAAGATATAATGTTTATAATCGCTCCAGATTTCCTTTCAATCATTTTAGGAAGAACAGCTTTAGAAAAATTGAATATCCCATAAAGATTAGGATCGATCTGTTCTTTAAATTCATCTAATGATGCATCAACAACTTTTTTAAAAACACTTGTACCAGCATTATTAATTAGATTATCAACTTTTCCATATTTCCGGATTATTTCACTTACTTTTTCTTTTACAAACTTTTCGTCTGAAGCGTCTCCTTTAAAATATTCACTATTTGCTCCAAGCTTTATTAATTCATCTGAAGTATTTTCCAAGGTTTTTTCATCCCGGCCAAATATAATTACATCGTGATTTCCCTTTGCTAATTTTATTGCAATACTTTTTCCTATCCCTCTATTTCCGCCTGTTACTATTGATATATCTTTTCCTTTTGCCATTACAAATCTCCGGTAATGGGTCTAATTACTATTTCTTCAGTCACCATGTTCCCCTTTTGCAGATATAGCCATACCAATAAGCGGGCAATATCTTCACAGCTCATCATTTTCCCGGAATTTTCTTTTCTTATTTCATTAGACCACATTGGGGTTTCAGTTGCCCCCGGAATTACATTTATTATTCTAATATTATGTTTTCTAACTTCCTCTCTTAATGAATCCGTGTAGCCAAGCAAACCCATTTTTGATGCTGCATAAACACTGCTGTTTGTAAAAACCTTTTTAGTTACAATTGATAAAATATTAATAAGAGTTCCGCCGCCTTGTTCAATCATATGCGGAAGAACATACTTTACGGCATAAATCGATCCCAATAAATTAGTATTAATAATATCATTTATTTCTTGAATTGAATTTGATTCTGCTTTTTTAAACGAAGTTATACCGGCATTGTTTATTAAGCAATTTATTGGATGGGCAGATATTATCTTTTTAACTGTTTGATCAACATTTGCAGAGGAGGCAATATTACAGGGAAATATTTCAACGCTTAATTTTTCATCACGTAATTCAGAGTTCAGCCTTTGAAGCTCGGTTATCCTTCTGGCAGATGCAAATACGTGTGCCCCTATTCTTGCAAATTCTAAAGCCGCTGATCTGCCGATTCCAGAACTAGCACCGGTAATCCATATCCCGGATTTTTGCGAATCTGTCATAGTGTTTTTGTGGAAATAAGATTTAAAAATTCGGTTCTTGTTCTTGCATCTTCCTGGAATATACCGTGAACAGCACTCGCCGTAGCAGATGAATTCTGTTTTTCAACGCCTCTCATCATCATACACATATGAAAAGCCTCGGATACTACTGCAACTCCCACAGGCTGAATATATTTATTTATTGTATCTGCAATCTGCTGGGTCATTCGTTCCTGCACTTGCAGTCTTCTTGCAAATACCTCAACTATTCTCGGAATTTTGCTTAAGCCGATTATTTTCCCATCCGGGATATAAGCTACATGAACTTTGCCGAAAAATGGAAGCATATGATGTTCGCACAGACTATAAAAATCTATATTTTTAACGAGCACCATTTCATCGTATTTTTCGGTAAAAATTGCGCCGTTCAATATTTTTTCTATTTTCTTATTATAACCTGATGTTAAAAATTCATAAGATTTTGCTACTCTTTTGGGAGTATCTATCAATCCTTCCCTATTGGGATTTTCGCCAATTTGTTTAAGAATATCCGTTATTGTTTTTTCCATAGATTTTAAATCCAAATTCATTCTCCTTTATATTCAAAATAATTATTCTCTGTTTCAAAAATTTTAACGGCGTGCAAGTTACCGCTGGTAATTTTATCAACTAAAACTTTCCAAATTGAAACTGCTATATTTTCAGCCGTTGGAATAACTCCCTGCATAAAATCAGTTTCAGTATTCAAATTTTTATGATCTACCTTCTTAATTACATTTTCAATTATAATATTCTTCAATAATTTTAAATCAATTACAAAACCTGTTTCCGGATCAATTTCACCAGCTACTACAACTTCAAGTGTATAATTATGCCCATGCCAATTCGGATTACTGCACTTCCCAAATATTCTTTCATTTTCTTCTTCGGTAAATTTGGGATTATACAACCTGTGCGCTGCACTGAAAACTTCTCTTCTGGTTACATATATCATTTCAATTCTATTTCAGTTTTAAACTTTACAGAATTTCCATAACCTCTTTATTATGATCAGTAACTTTAACTTTGCGGAATATTTTTTTTATTTTACCATCACTGTCAATTATATATGTTGTTCTCTCAACACCCATGTATTTCCTTCCGTACATACTTTTCTCTTTCCAAACTTCATATTTTTCCAGAACTTCCTTATTTTCATCGCTTAACAATGTAAAAGGTAAATTATATTTTTCAGCAAATTTTTTATGAGATTCGGAAGAATCAGGACTAATACCGATGATCACCGCATTAAGCTTTCCAAATTTAGGAAACTCATCTCTAAAATTGCACGCTTCCGCAGTACATCCCGAAGTATTGTCTTTAGGATAGAAATAAAGTATAACATTTTTACCTTTATAATCGCTTAATGACACGGCTTTACCGTTTTGATCTTTTAATTTAAAATTTGGTGCTTTTTTCCCTTCTTCTAACATTTTTTCTCCGGATTAATTTTTTGATGATTAATAGTTTAATAGATCGGGACCGAATTATCAATTTCATGTGACCATGCGTCAATACCCCCTTCTAAATTAATAACCTCTTTAAATCCATTCTGTACAAGATAATTGCATGCATTAAAGCTTCGAACTCCGCGATGGCAATAAATAATAATTTTTTCATTCGGACTAAGAGACTTGGAAAATTCAATAAATTCTCCCAACGGAACTAATTCAGCATTTTCCAGCCTTGCAATTTGATATTCCCAATTTTCCCTTACATCTATTAATTTTATTTGCGCTTCCGATTCCAAAATATTTTTAACCTGAACCGGAGATAATCTTTTTACCATACAGATTTTATTTTAACTCATTCAAAACTTGTTCAATTGCTTTGTAATCCGGCTGATCGCCGGGAGAACTACATATTTCCATGTATTTAATTTTACCTACCTTGTCAATTACAAATGCAGACCTTTTTGATACTCCTTTATAATTATACTTACCGGGTGAAAATAAATCATATAATGAATTATATTTAACAGAAACTTCCTTGTTAAAATCACTCAATAAAGGAAAGTCAAAATTATTTTTTTCACTCCACATCTTTAAAGCGTAATGACTATCAACACTAATTCCAATTACCGCCGAATTAAGACTTTTGTATCTTTCATAGTTATCTTTAATTTGGTTCATCTCCGCAGTACAAACAGATGAATTTGCAAATGGAAAAAACAAAAGGACTACGTTTTGGCCTTTGTAATCCTTTAATGAAATAATTTTAGCATTTTGATCAAATAATGTAAAATCAGGCGCTTTGTTTTCAATTTCTAAAGGCATTTTATAAAATTGTGTAATTTAACTGATAATTTGTTTTTTAGTGCAGGCCAAATTTTTATAATACTTTAATAAAGTTAGATAAATAATAAAGTACATTCAAGATTGATACTCTTTCTTATAACCTGTAACACAAAATTAAAAAGGGAAGAAATTATCATAATAATCCTTTGCTTTTTGTCCATTCGTTAAAACCTTTTTTTAAATGTTCAAAAGATTCAATTGCAAATAATGTTGGTTGTAAATGCCAAACATCATATTGCTGCTTCACCATTTTTTCAGGATTAAAATCGAGTACTTCTACTTCATCTGCCAGAGCATGCTGAACTTCTCCAAGAGAAGAAATAATACCGGCGCCGTAAATTCTCATACCTTCTTCCTTTTTTATTAAACCGAATTCAACCGTAAACCAGTGAAAAGATTCTAATTCTTTTCGGTCGTTGCCTTTTGCATGCAAAGCAGCTTCACCAAATTTCTGATAAAAAGATGCAAAATCAGGATCAGTTAAAAGCGGCATATGACCGAACATATCGTGAAATAAATCCGGGGCCGGAGTATAATCCAATTCATCTTTGCTCCTGATGTAATCGGTTGACGGAAAAACTTTTCTTTTTAATAAATCAAAGAAATCATCAACATCTATAAGACCGGGAACACGGGCAATTTTCCAACCGGTAGTTTTTGTAAAGACTTTACTTAATTTTTTTAGTGAAGGAATCTTATCAGGAGTGAAATTTAATTTTTTTGTTCCATCCAAATATTCATTACAAACTCTCCCGGGTAAATATTTCATTTGCCTTTCGAATAAGAATTTCCAGATTTCGTGATCAGAATCAGGATAATTCGGGTAGGTTATTTGATTACCTTCGGGAACCGGGCCGTTTAATTTTTGAGGAATGCACCTTGGGTCTATTCCTTCCGCAGCAGCTTTTTCGTATGCAGAAAGAGTTTTAGTTTCATCTTTTGGATTTTTCATATAAACTCCGATTATGTAGATTGATCCGCTTGTGGCTGGTTTATCTAATATTTATTTAGAAACATAAATATCCCGTCGACTAATTTCAATAGAGACAAATTGAAATGACTAAAGAAATCATCGGTTATTATTTCAAATCACGTTTAATAAATATTGACTTCATATTCTAAATCCACTCCGAATTTTTCTTTTACTGATTTTTTTACTTCTTTGGAAAGATTAAAAACATCAGCACCTGAAGCATTACCGAAATTAACCAAAACTAAAGCTTGCCTTTCATGAATTCCAGCGTCGCCTATTCTTTTCCCTTTCCATCCGCATTTATCTATTAGCCATCCTGCTGCTAATTTAAATCCATTGTTAGTTTCATATCCGACAAGATCCGGGAAATCTTGTTTTAAATTATAAAAGAAATCGGCAGAAACTTCAGGATTTTTAAAGAAACTTCCAGCATTTCCAATTACACTTGGGTTCGGTAATTTATTTTTTCTAATTGAACAAACCACGCTGCTAACATCTTTAATTGTAATATTAGCTAAGTTCAATTTTTCAATTTCGTCACGCAAGTTGCCGTAACTTAAATTTATAACGGGGTTCTTTCTTAATTTAAGTTTAACCGCAGTTATAATAAATTTATTCTTCAAATCTTTTTTGAAAATGCTATTCCTATAGCCAAATTCACATTCATTATTGGTGAAAGATTTTTCTTCTCCATCGGCCGTATGAATACCGTTTAAACTTTGCAATACATCTTTTAATTCTTGTCCGTATGCACCAATATTTTGAATGGGTGCTGCTCCAACAGTTCCGGGAATCAAAGATAAATTTTCAATTCCGCCAAAGTTGTTATTAATACAATAATCAACCAAGTTCTGCCAAACTACACCGCCTCCTGCTTCAATTATGACTGATTCATCATCTTCATCGATAATTTTAATCCCAGGAATTGATATTTTAATTGTCAAACTTTCTATATCTTTTGTAAGTAAAATATTGCTTCCGCCGCCTAAAATAAATTTTGGCTGATTTTTATATTTATGAAAAACTAGTATTTCTCTTAAATCATCTTCATTTCCTACATCTAAAAAATTTTCAGCATTAACGCTTATTCCGAATGTATTTAATCTTTTCAGATTAAAGTTTTTCTGTAAGTTCATCATTTAGTAAATTTTGTTATAAAATAAAGGATTATATTTTTTATACACATTCTTAAAATTTTTCAAATTAAAGATAAAATAAAAATCTATCAACTATAAAATAATAATATCCTTATATTTTTTTGTCGAATATATGCGGTTATATAAATATAGATTAGCTTTTTCGGAAGGATTTCATCCATTGTCCAAATTTCATAAATTAAAATAATATTCTAATAGGTTACTCAAGATAACAGCTTCCTTTAATTATTAATAAATAGGTTAAGTATGAACCGTACCACTAAGACAGCTTTAGTAACCGGAGCTTCAACCGGAATAGGAAATGAAATATCAAGATTACTGGCACAGGATGGTTATAATCTGGTTTTGATTGCAAGGGACGGAGAAAAATTAAAAAAACTATCGTCGGAATTAGAAGATAAGTACAATATTTTTGCAAAAATAATTGTAAAAGATCTTTCCGGTTCAAATTCTCCTCAAGAGATATTCAACGAAACACAAGAGAAGGGATTAAATATTTCTGTACTTATTAATAATGCCGGATATGGAAGCTTTGGTGAATTTTTAGATTTGAAGATTGAGAATGAGCTTAAAATGCTTAACGTGAATGTACTTTCATTAACATATTTAACTTATTTATACGGAAGAGAAATGATAAAGTTAGGTGGCGGTAAGATACTTAATGTGGCTTCTACGGCTGCATTCCAGCCCGGACCTCTGATGACTGTTTACTATGCTTCTAAAGCTTATGTTTTACATTTTTCAGAAGCTCTTGCTAATGAACTTCAAAATCATGGTATAACAGTTACTACTCTTTGCCCCGGACCGACAAAAACTAATTTTCAGGAAAGAGCGGAAATGCAGGAGTCAAAATTAGTTAATGGAAGAAGAATTATGGATGCTTCATTTGTCGCCTCCGAAGGATATAAGGGAATGAAAGCTGGGAGAACTTTGGTAATACCTGGGATTCAAAATAAAGTTATGTCATTGGGTGTAAAATTTCTTCCAAGAGGAATCGTTACAAAGATTGTTAGAAGCATTCAAGGAACTAGAAAATAATTTAGCAATAATCATCAAAGTTTTTGATAACTTAAAAAGCATTATTTATTTTTTTGTATTTTTATAGTAGAAAGGATTTAAAACAATTTGAAAGTTAATTTATTTTTAACGGGTCTTTATATTGAAATTAGAATTTAATTTCAACCAATCCGGTGTTATACCATATCGTCGGGTAAATAATGAATTAGAAATACTCTTGATTACTTCTTTAAAAAAGAAGAAATGGGTAATTCCTAAAGGCTATATTGAATTCAATCTGAGTGCATTTGAATCGGCCAAAAAAGAAGCCTTGGAAGAGGCAGGAATATTAGGTACAAATGAAACAATCGAGCTCGGTTCTTTTGTAAATCATAAATCAATCGGTGTTTGTCACGTTTTAGTATTTGCTATGGAAGTGATAAAAGTGTTGGATGACTATCTTGAAAAGGATAAACGAAAGAGAAAGTGGTTCAAACTAAAAGATGCGGCATCAAGTGTTAATGTTCAGGAAATTTCCAATATGATATTATCGCTTGAAACGAAAGTGAATAAGAATAAGATTAATTAAAAGAGCAATTGTAAGTTTTTAAGTACTTCTTTTTACATTGTCCGGGTATATCCAAAAATCAATATTTACAATAAGAATTATTGCAAATATTGATTAAAGATATCTCAAAATAAATTCTTCATAAATATAACATAAAAATGGGAAGCCTCTGAATAACTACTACATTTGAATAAATTAATATAATCAATTTGCGGGGACAACGTGAAGTACAAATTCATTTTAGTTGTTATTTTTATAGCATTCAAAATTTCTACTGTTTCGGCTCAATTTATTCCTAACAGTTACTCCCTTAATTATCAAAAATATAAAAAGGAAATAGCTAAAACATCAAGTTCAATAGCGGATAACGGTATTGGTGATATTATTACTATTGGCGATACATTATGGGTTGGAACGGGAACAGGAGTAAGTCATTCAACAGACCGTGGTGCAACCTGGACTAACTTTGCGGTTGGTTCAGAATCTGCAATCGGATACTATAAAGGAATGTTCTGGATAGCAACTGCATACACTAAAAACACTTCGGTAGGTCCAACGCCAACTGGAACCGGATTAAGTTATACAACTGATAATGGAAAAAATTGGGCGGTTATATCTCAACCAATTGATGATGGTAGCGATAGCGTTGTTGTATATGGAATAGATACACTAAAAGCACTACCGGTCATCGTTACCGAACAAAATGTTATTTTTGATATGACTTTTACACCCGGGACAATTTGGATCGCGTCTTGGGCAGGAGGAGTAAGAAGAGCACCGATTGATAGTTTGATAGCTGACACTAATTATAGATGGAACCGAGTAATTCTCCCTCTGGATAATATGAATTCAATTAAGCCTACAGATACACTTAATTTTTCATATAATGTTAGAAATAATAATAATTTGCTAGGCTTTTCAATTCTTGCGATTAATGATTCTACAATATACGCCGGTACTGCCGGAGGATTGAATGTTACAACTAATGCGAATAACTTATATCCATCGTGGAAAAAGTTTAATCATACAAATGAAAATAATTCACTAAGCGGCAATTGGATAAAGGCACTTGCATATAATTATACTGACCATTCAATTTGGGCGGCAACTTGGAAAGCTGATGGTGAAAATGAATTCAATGCAGCTAGTTTTTCTACAAACAATGGAAATACCTGGCAGACTACGCTCGACCAGCAGGACATATGGAATTTCAGTATTAAAGAAAATCAAGTTATCGCACCTTCCGATGCCGGCGCTTTCAGAACGAGCGATAATGGAAAGAACTGGATTTTGCCAAATACAATTATTGATGCTAATACCAAAATATCTATTCTTCCTCAATCGTTTTATGCTGCCGCGTTTCAGGGCACCAGTGTCTGGCTTGGCTCAGGTGATGGTCTTGCATGCCTTGATGAAATCGGTGGAATGTGGCAGGGCAATTGGAAAGTATTGTTTGCTTCCCAGCCGTTGGCTTCGTCAAATGATACATATGCATACCCGAATCCATTCAATCCTATGTTGGATGTTTTAAAAATTAAATATAGTACAGCCGGACAAATGGTTCCGGTAACTATACGAATTTTAAATTTCGGAATGCATATTATAAGAACAGTAATTCAAAATGCTGAAAGAGGCAGCGTATTGCACAACATTGATAATAATGGCGGTGTAATAGATAATTGGGATGGTAGAGACCAAAACGGCAGAGTTGTTCCAAATGGAGTTTATTTTTATAGAGTTGATACAGGGGGCATGAAACCAGCTTACGGGAAAATTATTGTTCTGCATTAAGCATAGATTAGAAATCGCTTTCATCTTTATATTTTCCGATTATAATTTCTACGGTTCTGCGGCTAGTTTCATAATCGTAACCTCTCGAAATCAGAAATGAGATCAATTTGATTTTTATTTTTTCTTCAGGGAGATTTCTGCCTAAGAGAGTTTTTAATTTCTTTTTTCCAAGTTCGAAAGCATTATAGTTGTCTTCACCGGAAAATTTTTTATTAATAATGTCGCCGATTATTTCTCTATTCACACCCCTTTTAAGCAGCTCAGATTCTAATTTCCTCTTTCCCCATAATTTATTTTTTATATTTTCTTCGGTGAAGGTTTTGGCAAATTCATAATCATTTAAGTAGTTCGATTCCGTCAACTGGGAAATTACTTCATTAATTAAATTATCGTTGTAACCTTTTTGTTTTAACTTTAACTTTAATTCGTAGGAAGAATGCTGTCGTCGTCCAAGAAGCCTGAAAGATTTTTGTTTTATGTAAAAAGTTTGGTTTTCTTCGATTAATAATGAAAAACGGATTTCGGAAATTTCATCATTTTTCCTTAAGCCGCTTTTAATAAATACTTCATAAGATAAAAAGAGCTTTTCATTATTTTCTAAAATTAGAGTAACATTTTTTTCATCCTTTTTTACAACTCTTTCAATTTTCATAATCCATAAAAGCTGAAATTATTTCCCAATCTTTTTCTCTTTACCGGCCGGTTTCTCTTCAACTGCAGGCTTTGCATCTTTTATTAATCCTAGTTTTTGTTTTACTTCCGTTTCCAATTTTTTATATAATTCGGGAAGTTCAAACAGTTTTTGACGGAATTGTTCTCTTCCCTGATATCTATCTTCATCATAAGTAAACCAGGCGCCGCTTTTTTTGATAATACCGAAATTAACAGCTAAGTCTAATAAATCTCCTGTTTTACTGATTCCTTCATTATAAAGGATATCGAATTCTACTTCTTTAAAAGGCGGAGCAACTTTACTTTTAACTATTTTTACTCTTGTTCGATTACCAATAACATCGGTTCC
>JBJKQE010000141.1:0-5844 GCA_046705645.1 Ignavibacteriaceae bacterium
TCGACTTAAGGAAAAATTCTCTTAACAAACAGGACTAATTATGAAAGCGATAATAATTATTTTGCTAATTTTTTTAACAGGGATTCCGTTAATGGCACAGGACAGCACAAAGGCTATGAAGGATACAATAGTCACAGATGTTTTATCACAGGAACCTATGCTGCTTGGTTACACTAACAGGAAGGCATTTCAAGATACAAGCTTCTCATGGTGGTTCAATTCTGTTCATGATACTTACAATGTAGATACTGCTGCTGCACAAAATCTTGCCGATAAATTAAAAGATGTTAAAATAACTATTGTAATGGGAACCTGGTGCAGCGACAGCAGAAGAGAAGTACCCAGATTCTTCAAAATTTTGGACTACATAAAATACCCTTCCGATAATGTTACTATTATAACAGTTGGCAGAGACAGAAAAGGCCGCGGAGATGAAACCAAAGGACTGGATATTGAATTAGTTCCTACATTTATTTTTTATAAAGACGGTAAAGAATTAGGCAGAATTGTCGAATCGCCCAAAGTCAGTCTTGAAAAAGATATGGATAAGATATTAACTAATTAAATTAGTTAAAAATTTTTCAATGGAGTCCTGTCATTCCGGGCTAGACCCGGAATCTCAATTTCTCGTGGACTATTAATAATATGATATCTTTAGTAATCGGTGATATAAGTATATATAACAAAGTTACAAACAGCATCAAGAACATTTTTCGGAATCTATTTAGGTCTCGTACTATGGAGCAAAGGATTATTTCAAATTAACTCAAATTAAGACCATTAGAATTGTTAAAGCCGTCTTTTATTAAGCAATCTTATCGGCTTACAATCGGTGATTATAATGATACTGAAGCAAGATTTCTTTCAAATAATAATCAGACTGCAACTGCCTCTAACATAGAAGTTAGTTTTTTAAAAATTTTTACGAAAGAAATCAACTTAGTTATTATCATGAACAAAATGCCAAAGCCTTAACAATATGTGATGAGAAATTTGATTTTGTAATGATGAATTTCCAATTATAAAGGATAGAGAAATGAAAAATTTATTTTTATCATTGTTTCCTTTATTAGCCGTAATATTTTTTTTGTCGAATGGAACACAAGCACAGTGGGTAAAAGCAACGGGACCTAACGCTGTGCCTGTGCAGGCTCTTGTTTCAGTTGGGGCAAATATTTTTGCTGGTTTTAACGGTAATAAAACAAATTATGGAGGCATATACAGGTCAACAGATAATGGTAATACCTGGTCTGTTGCGGACAGCGGACTGGTTAAGAACGGAAGCGATACTTTAAACATCTTAAGCCTAGCTGCAATGAGTGATACCATTATTGCAGGAACTGACAGTGAAGGTATATTCATATCAACCAACAACGGGAATAGCTGGAAGCAAATGAATAACGGAATTGCAGACAGTTCAAATCAAGTTCTTAAAGCCATGGCTGTTGGTGCTAACGACTCAAATATCTATGTAGCTATATTTGGAGTAGGTGTATTTGTTTCAAATGATGCCGGTCAAAACTGGAAATTAATTGATAACGGGCTTCCCTCATCCTATTTTGGCACACTTGCTTACATAAATCTTAAGGAATTTAGATTCATCAAATCGTATATATATCTGATTGGTGATGGAACCTATGTTTCTACCAACGGCGGTTCAAATTGGATGAACATATTCGGGGATACTGCGAGTTTTGGAGGCAACAGTTTTGTATCTATGGGGAATATCATTTTCTTGGGTAGAGATTATAGTGATGGATATCCTCTTTATACGCTACTTCGATCCACCATTAATGGTAAATCGTGGACAGATATTTCCGCATCATTTGAAAAAATTGACAAGGGTTCAAGCATTCATGCATTAGCTGTATATAAAAATGACCTTATTGTAGGCAGTGACCATGGAGTTTACATTTCAAGCGACTGTGGAACATCCTGGATCCCTTTCAATACAGGATGGGATTATAAGTTCATTCAAGTAAATTCGTTGGCATTAAATAATAATTATATTTTTGCGGGTACAAATAGCGAAGGGATCTGGCGAATACCTGTTTTGCAGGTAGTAACCGGGATTGAAAAGTCTAATAAGAATTTACCAACTAGTTATTCTTTACAGCAGAATTATCCCAATCCCTTCAATCCTTCAACAACAATACAATATCAAATACCGAAAAGCGGATTGGTAACGTTAAAGGTTTATGATGTATTAGGAAGAGAAGTAAAAACACTTGTTAATCAGTATCAAAATGTGGGAAGTCATGAGATAAATTTTAATGCAGCTAATCTTTCAAGCGGTGTTTATTTTTATCAATTAAGAGGAGGGAACTTTGTTTCAACAAAGAAGATGATCCTCCTTCGTTAAATCTTCTACCTTCACTAAAGTTCCGGTAGACAAGTCGGAGGACAGGTTTTGATGAAATAATTTCAATTAAAGACACACTCCTGGCGTATTTCCAATTAAATTTTATTTTTATTTGAGATATTATTTTATAAATAAACAAAAATATACTTAAGTTAATTAATTCATATTTACAATGTTATTTAAGTTCAGGGATTTTGCAGCTGGATTTAAATATCTATAGAGTAAACTGTATTGTGAGAAGTTACTTTTTATGTATTGTTAATGAATAAAGAATGTTTAAGGAAATTATTTACATTTGAATTTAATAAAAACTAATATTTAATATATAAATTAAGTTGGATATTGGTTATTTTAAAATATTTTAAAGATAGAATCATCAAAAATCAGGCATTAAAGAATTAGGGAAATTTATGAAGAATAATAATGTAATTAAGAAATTGAAAAAAATTATTGTTCGAACACCCGTTGTCGGTCGCATTATACTGATTATTTTTAGAATCAAAATAGTTTGCCGGTATTTCAATGAACAATTATTGAAGATTATAAAGTGGATATTGAAGTCAAAGGAGACAACAAATTTTACTTACGATTTGGAAACAGATAATAAGAGCTACTTGGTTTCATTAATCGCTGATATACTTAATATAGAATTTGAAAAGGTTAAGATGTACTTACAAGAAATTGAACATGATGAAGAACTAATTAAGCATATAAAAGATACAGCATTGAATAATGAACTATCGTTTATGGCTGATAACGAAGTAAAATTAGGCAGAAGAATAGGGTGGTATATATTTGCAAGAGTACTAAAACCTAAAGTAATTGTAGAAACAGGAGTAGATAAAGGATTAGGCTCATGCGTATTAACAGCAGCATTAAAAAGAAATAATGAGGAGGGTTTTATCGGTAAATATTATGGCACTGATATAAATCCAAAAGCGGGTTATTTACTCAACGGGAAATATTCTAAATTTGGTAAAATCTTGTACGGAGATTCAATTCAATCTCTAAAACAAATAGATGATACTATCGATTTATTTATAAATGATAGCGATCATTCATCGAAATATGAAGCAGAAGAATATGAGGTAATATTTCATAAACTATCAAATAGAGCAGTTTTACTAGGTGATAATTCTCATAGTAACGATGAACTATTAAAATTTTCATTAAAAAAGAATAGACATTTTGTTTATTTTCAGGAAAAGCCTTATGGGCACTGGTATCAGGGTGCGGGGATTGGCATTTCATTTACAAGATGAGTAAAAATTAAATACTTTGAAATTACATCATATAATTTAATTATGTGATATTTTTAAGCAAAGAAAACGATTTGGATGAAATAAGCAGGCTGTATAATATTCTCAAATAGCTAATTATTAAGTTCCCTTTCGCATGGTTTTAATCTTAATCATAATTTTACTCTTAATCAGTTTAAGAATCGAGTAAGATTATATATAAGAACAAGATTAAGATATAATTGCGTAACATGCATCATTAAATAATTTTAATCCCCTTAATTATTATAACGTTAAACAAAATACTTTGTTGTAAAAAGTAAACATGAGTTTAATTTTATAGACAAAGGGTAATTAATGCTTTTCATTTTAAGATAATTTCATGGTTAAAGTTAGGCTCGATATTTGAAATTAAAAAAGTAATTGATAAATTGTGGAGGTAATAAAATGAAAAAGTATTTGTTTATAATATTAGTCCCGTTCATAATGACAATAGGGTTAACCGGATGTTATACTGAGTTATTAACTACAAACGCAACATTAGCATCCGATAATTCGGATAATACAACTATTATTTATTATCCCGTACCTATTGAAGATCCTGTCCCGGTTCATCCTCATCCGGGTCATCCTTACCCTATCCATTCTCAGCCGGTTTATTCACCTGCAATACCGCCAAATAACCCGGGCAATAAAGGAGATTCAAAACGATCGGAAACTACCCTTAGGAATGATAACGGCGGACGCGGAAGTGTACCTAGAAATGATTTGACACCGCCTACTCGAACAAGAACAGAACCATCCGGTTCTTCGAATAATTCAAATGCAAATAATATTGCGTCTTCCAATTCCGGGAACAATTCAGCATCACGTACAGGAAATACAAATAATAATTCGCCGAGAAATAATAACGGCAGTCGAAATAACAACGGTGGGAGATAGTTAATAAATTTTGCACCAAATTTATATATACGGAAATATAATTATGCTAAAATAATATGGAAGAATTAACTTGTTGGAAATTGCTTATGGATATTATAAAGTAAATATAAAAACTAAAGTAGTTTATTGGAGTTAAATCAATCAAAGAAAAATTTTGATTTATTTCTTAATGCAACAAAAAATATATTTTTTATAAAAGGATACAAATAACAATTAGCCTGCGTATGACCGCTGCAATGATACAAGCATGGGGACATATCTTTATGAAGAAATGTTAAATCTTAAAAAATATTTGATTAGTCAAAATGGAAATTTATTCTTAGTTTAAATTAAAGGTGAAATTAATAGTAATACAGAGGTAAATCATGAAACGTTCTTTACTGAAAATTGCTTTTTCTATTTTAATTTTAAATACTACTCTTGTCTTCTCTCAGAATAAAGTACGGGGAGATCAGAGCGAAATAAAAGAAGTTACTATCAATTCTAATAATATAACAACTGTACTTTTCAATTACGGTTCTTTCCAAAAGCCGAATTACAAAGCTAATATTGCCGACCTTGTGTGGGACAGTCTTGGTTATATGTTTGAATTCGGACCCATAGTAGCGGCACAGGTTGTAGACAGCACCGGAGATACTCTGCATATTACTGATGACTCTTTCATTTTACCAAGTCAGGGGACTTACAGTCCAGACGGAACAAAAAAATGGGGATGGCTGCCCGACAGCGGCTACAGCAATCCGAATCAAGATAGTATTGCAACAAAGAATAATCATTCATCCTGGCTCTCAAATTGGACAAGCTGGCCTGAGTTTCCCGGAGATAGTCTGCTAAAGCCGCTTAACGAAGCATATTATGTTATGGACGATTATTCAAATGCTAAATTTTCATATTACCCTTTCCCGGGCGATTCATCAAAAAGAGGATTAGGTTTAAAGGCCGAAGTAAGAGTTTACCAGTTCGGTCAATCATTAAAAGACGCTTTAATAATCAAATATAACATTACAAATGAAAGCCCGAAAGATTTAAGTAAAGTTTATTTCGGTTTTCAAGGCGATCCGCATATTGGCGGATATGCAGATTATGCAGATGATCTGGTTCATTTATATTTAAATAATAATTCAAATGATGTTAACTCTATTGCCGACAAAACTATTTATCTTTGGGACTATGACGGATTGGGTATGGGAGGAAGACATCCCGGATATTTAGGTTTTAAATTTCTTGAATCCCCGGATAGTTTAGGTTTAACATCTTTTCATGCTGCCCAGTACACAAACTCCTTACCTAATGTTCCAAAGA
>JBJKQE010000142.1:0-15643 GCA_046705645.1 Ignavibacteriaceae bacterium
AAAACGGCATGGGACCGGCTCCCATTAAAACCGGTAAAGGCTGGCTGCAGTTAGCGCACGGCGTTAGAAATACTGCTGCGGGTTTAAGGTATGTTCTCTATATGTTTTTAACAGATTTGAATCAACCCAACAAAATTATTGCTGAACCGGGCGGATATTTTATTGCACCTCAAGGTGAGGAAAGAGTAGGTGATGTTTCAAATGTAGTTTTCAGCAATGGCTGGGTACAAAAAAGCAATGGTGATGTTTTTATTTATTATGCTTCCTCCGACACGAGGATGCATGTTGCAACTTCTACAGTAGACAAGCTTTTAGATTACGTCCTGAATACACCTCCGGATAAATTAAGAAGCGCTGAATGCGTTAAACAAAGAATTGCGTTAATTGAAAGGAATCTAAAATTTATGAAAATACAGGTTTGAAAATCTTCTTCATGCGGCTCCTTAGAGTGCTACGCATTAAAATATGTGTAGCACTTTTTTATAAGAAAATTATGATAGTAAATTCATTTATTTCTGAGCGATAATTTTTTTGCTGTTTTATTCCAATGTTCTAAAAATTCTTCAAAGTTTTTTTTACATGCTCTAAAACCTTCACTTTCTTTCATAAGGTAAAAATCTTCGTCGGCCAATATTTTAATGCAATTCATTAGAGACCGGGCAGTATGATAAGTACATTTCCATATATATCCTTTATTGCCTTTTTGTAATTTGGGTTCTTTATCAAGTCCGCCTTCAAACCAGCCGCCGAACTCATAGTCCAGCAGGAAATCTTTTATATATTTCCATTGCAAATTAAAATAGTTGGAATAAATTTCTTCTTCTGGAAAAATCTTTGACATTATTAAAAGTATGTTTAATCCTTCTGCCTGTGCCCACCAGTTTTTAGTTGCTTTAATTATTTTACATTGACTATTTTCATCATCAAAGTAATAACCGGCGTCATAGAAGCCGCCGTTTTCACTATCCCATCCATTTTTAATTGCATGGTCAACCATTTTTTTAGCAGCGGTTAAAGTATCGATATCGTTTACTAATTTAAGTTCATAAGATGCTTCAAGCATTAAAAAGGCTGTCTCATAGTCATGGCCGAATGAAACATGATTGAGCCTGAAATTCTTTTCCATAAATTCTTCAGATGAATTTATGAAAGAAATAGGCTCCCAGTTATAATTAAAAAACAAATTCATATAACCTTTTGGAGTAGTTATAGTATCTCTAATTAGTATTAATAGTCCGTACAATTTTTTGCGTAGTTCATTATCAGGCCAAGCATGTAAAAGCTCTGTATAAGCTTCTAAAAGATGGATCGAGGAATTCTGATCTTTGTATCCCAATTCAATGGCATCATATGCCAGCGTTTTATACTTGCTGCTTTTATCAAATGGTTCTCCTTTCGGAGTTAAAAATTGAAAGTATCCGAGATATTTTGAATCATATGCATGATCTTCAATCCAATTGAAAGCTTCTTTTGCAAATTCAAGAACATTTTCAGCTTTAGTTAATTCATAAAATGCTGCAAGTCCATATAAAGCGAAGGCATTTCCATAAATCCTTTTCTCTTCTTTAAATCCCAAATAATCTGAAAATCCGCCTTCCCGGTTCCTCATTTGATAAAAGCCTCCATTCTTTTTATCCCACATTTTATTCTTTAAAAATTTAAATCCGTGTTCTGCCGTGTTCGCATAAAATTGATTATTCAGCAGCACCGCTGTTTTGGATGTGGACCAAAGATGCCTTGCCTGCGTAACAATCATTTTTGGCTGTTCATAATCAATTGTCCAATTGTATGAAATATTTGTAAAGTAGCCTCCTTTTTCTTTGTCTACGGCCAAGGGATACCATTTATCCATAAGGTTTTTTCCGAAACAATCCACCATTTCGTTCACGATATTATTATAATTAGTTATTATAATCTGACGGACCTTTTGATTAGACATAGAATTCTTTTTTAATAATTGATCTTTAAATATTTGCTGCAATTTTTATACTAAGTATTTCATCCTCAATAAGCAGCTATTATGAAAATATTTTTACAATAATGATATTATTTTATAAAAATGATAATAATTTATTTTGTATTCATATAAAATAAAAAGCCGTAAATAAACTAAAGTAGCGTTAATAGAAATTTATTAGATATACATTTCGAACAGGATTTTCATATTACATCTCATTAAAAATTTATTAAATGTCGGGAATACAATATTTATTTTTAATTGAAATTAATCTTTTGATATTCAAAAATAACGGCATAATCTTTGTCATCCTTTAAATTACTTTTAATGGCAATGTATAACCTGGAACTTTTTTGTAGCTAAAATAATTTTAAAAGAATTAAATTTATTTAAATAGCCGGATGAAAAGAGCAATATTAGTTATTTTTTCATTTTTCAGTCTTCTATTAGTTCAATGCGGTACAAGCAGTCAATTCTCAAATTTCGTTACTGCTCACAAAGACAAATTATTTGAAGGGGATAAGGAATTAAGATTTGTATCTTATAATATTCCAAACCTCCATTATGTTGAGGATTATTTCCCGTTTGAAGCATCAAGTCCATGGACACTTCCAACCCGGTTTGAGATAAGAGATGCTTTGAAGGCAATTAAAATGTCGGGAGGAAAAGTAGTCCGTATTTATACGCTTTCTGTTCGCAAGAAAGGAGAATCGAAAAAAATAATTCGTTATATTGACGGACCGGGCAGGTTTAACGAAAAAGCATTTAGAACTCTTGATGAAGTTTTGAAAATAGCAAATGAGGAAGGTATAAGATTAATTATCCCGCTCGTAGATAATTGGTGGTGGTGGGGAGGCAGAGCGGAGTATGCTGCATTCCGAAATAAAACAGCTGATGAATTTTGGACAGATCCGCAGCTAATCTCTGATTTTGAGAAGACAATAAACTTCGTATTAAATAGAAAAAATACTTGTAACGGTGTCTTATATAAAGATGATAAAGCAGTCCTTGGCTGGGAAACGGGAAATGAACTTGAAGCTCCGTTTCTCTGGCAGAACACAATTGCAGCTTATATAAAAAGTATAGATAAAAACCATCTTGTGCTGGAAGGAACTCATGCTCAGGTTCTTACTAATGAAGAAGTACTTAATCCGAATTTTGATGTATTATCCACTCATTACTATTCACCAATAACCGTTGCCGTTCCCGATATTCTGAAGAACAGAGCTCTAACAAAAGGAATAAAACCCTACTTTGTTGGTGAGTTTGGGTATCGAAATCTAAAGGATACCAAGACGATTATTGATACGGCAATTGAAAACGGCCTGGCTGGTATTATGATTTGGAGTATGAGATGTCACGCAAGAAGCGGCGGTTTTTATCAGCATGGGGAAGCTTTTTCAGGCTCTTATAGATTTCCCGGATTTGTTTCCGGAAACAATTATAATGAAAAAGAAGTCATAAACTTCCTTAAACATCGTGCATATAAAATAAATGGTGAAACAGAACCTCCTATGTCGGTACCGGATTCTCCTAAACTTCTTAACATTAAAGATGTATATGATATATCCTGGCAAGGTTCTGCAGGTGCTGAATATTATTCAATTCAAAGAAGAACTAACGGAAAAGATAATTGGCTAACCATTGCCGACAGTGTAAGCGATGCAAAAGTAGTATTTCGTCCCTTATTCGCGGATACTACTGCCGAACTCGGTAAAAGTTATTCATATAGGATTGTAGCACAAAATGTTTCAGGTTCATCAATACCTTCAAATGAAGTTGGACCTGTAGAAGTTGATTATAGAAAATTTGTCGATGAATTGGAAGATTCAGCAAAAGTCTTTCAGAGTTCCGATGGTTTGGAATATATCTCCTATAAAGATGATTACCGAGCTAAAGAAGATAACAGCAGGTTGAGCGGAGTTGATAATTCTTATATAATCTATAAATTACCGCAGTCTATTGATTCAATAAGAATTGAATCATTTTTAACCAATTACCAACCGGGTTTGAGTTTTTATGCATCGGATTCATTAAGTTCTTTACAACTTTTAGCGGTCAAAATTGAAACATTTCCGCAGTATCGGAATTTTTATAAGTTTTATACTCCTGCTGTATATACTTGCGTGGAATTTCCGTTAGATAGTAAATATTTAAAGATAAAGTTTAATAATAAGGTGCAATTAAGCCGGGTGGAAATAATTTATTCTAAAATTGCAAAAACCGATCCGGATATAATTACTGTTCCATAATTGAATTTAAAAATATATTATCTTCCAATTTTTATTTGTCTTTCATAATTAGACAAATTTTAGCTATACTAGTGCGGGAAAAATTAGTTAAATAATTTTTGAAAACTTAAAAATATAGAAATAGTTAGGATAACTATGAAGCTTATAATTTTATTACTCGTCATGTCAGCTATTATAAAATCTGAGACTCAAATGAAAGATAGTATAACAATTCCAGCTATATTTTCCGATAATATGGTTCTTCAGCAAAAATCTTTAGTTACATTTTGGGGAAAAGCAAACCCGGGTGATAATGTTTCTATAAAAGCAAGCTGGGGCGAGGCTTCGTCCACGAAAGTTAATCCGGATGGTGATTGGAAAGTCAAAATAAAAACAATTGAAGCAGGCGGGCCATACGTTATAAATATAACTATTGGTGATTCCAATATTGTATATAAAAATGTAATGCTCGGCGAAGTATGGCTTTGTTCAGGTCAATCAAATATGGAAATGCCGTTAGAGGGATGGCCGCAAAATCCGGTGAAGAATTCGGCCGAAGAAATTAAAGATGCTGATTATCCAAATATCAGATTATTTACCGTATCAAAAGAATTTTCAAACGAACCAGAATTTAATTGTATTGGCAGCTGGAGTGAATGCGATTCGCAAACTGCAGCTAAATTTAGTGCAGTAGCTTATTTCTTTGGAAAAAAATTATATAAGAAATTGAATGTCCCCGTTGGATTGATCGTTTCCAGTTGGGGTGGAACAAAAATTCAACCTTGGATCAGTGGAAAATATTTAAGTCAGCTTAAGGAATACAAGCCTATTGTGGAAGATATTGCGAAAACAAAAGAGGAATTTAAAAAACAACACGATTGGATTCGCAATCACCCGGTAATTGATGTAAGCCAAAAAAATCCGGAGGAACAATGGAAGAATCTGGAATTTGGGGACAGCTTGTGTGCTAAACCGGATTTTGACGATAGTGCCTGGCGGACAATGAAACTCCCGGTTTACTGGGAGTCAACAGAAGTGGGGGATTTTGATGGTACGGTCTGGTTTAGAAAAAAAATAATAATACCCAAAAGTTGGGTTAAAAAAGATCTTGTTCTTGAATTAGGCCCTGTTGACGATATGGATAGATCTTATGTTAACGGAGTTTTGGTCGGTGCAACTGAAGAAACCGGGTTCTATGCACAACCAAGAGTTTATGATGTGCCGGATGGTATCATTACCGACACGGTATTAACTATTGCAGTGAGAGTAATTGATAATCAAGGCGGTGGAGGAATTTGGGGTAATAATGTAAAAATGCAGATTCATCCTAAAAATAGTGACGATAGTTTTGAACTGAACGGGATATGGAAATATCTGCCGGTAGCAGAATTCATTAATGGCAAATTTTATGTATACGGGATTGCTAACCATGAATTTTATTCACGGCCGACAACTAGGATTGACTTGGGATCGAATACTCCCACAATGCTTTATAACGGTATGATCGCACCTCTCATTCCTTATTGTATAAAAGGAGTAATATGGTATCAGGGAGAATCCAACTCAGATGAGCCGAGCGATTATAACAATTATAAAACCTATTTCTCTTTAATGATTAATAATTGGAGAAGCGATTGGAAAGAAGGAAATTTCCCGTTCTATTTTGTACAAATTGCGCCTTACACATACGGAGATAAGTCAAAATCTTACGTTGTTCGTAATGCACAATTCGAAACTCTCTCTCTGCCGAATACGGGCATTGCCGTAACTCTTGATATAGGAAGTCTGACTACAATTCATCCACCCGATAAACAGGATGTCGGAAAGAGGTTGGCTTTATGGGCTCTTTCAAAAGATTATCATAAACAAGTATTTTATTCGGGACCTCTTTATAAAGATATGAAGATTAAAGGAAATGAAATTATCCTCAATTTTAGTCATGCGGGGAAGGGTCTTGTTCTAAGAGATATAAACGGCGAGACTAATTTCATTATTGCAGGGAAGGATAAGAAATTTATCAAAGCCGAAGCAAAGGTCGAAGGCAATAAATTAATTGTCTATAGCGATAAAATTAAAAATCCGGTTTCCGTAAGGTATACATGGAGTAATACGGAAGAAGCAACTTTATTTAATAGCGAAGGACTTCCGTCTCCAACTTTTAAGACGGATAAATGGAGTGATAACTAAACATAATTCTACTTTAAAAAAATTAGGTATTATTATGAAAAAAATTATTTTACTTCAGATAGTGCTTTTATCTTCTTTACTTTTATTTAATCAGATAATCTTTCCTCAAACGATTAGAAAGGATTCAATAAAATATCATCATTGGTGGGATGAAAGATTTGCCGGCGCGCCTATGGCAATTAAAAATGCAAAGTTATTGCCTCTTATAAAAGTAGAAGGCAACAGATTTGTTAATGAAAAAGGTGATACCGTTTTCTTTCACGGATGTGCAATTGCCGATCCTGATAAACTGGAGAACCAGGGGTACTGGAACAAAAAGATTTTTGAAAAATTAAAAGAACTTAATACGATGATAGTCAGGATTCCAGTACACCCCATTGCCTGGCGCGATCGTACTCCTCAAAAATATCTTGAACTTCTTGATCAAGCGGTTGAATGGTGCACAGATCTAAAATTATATATTGTAATTGACTGGCATTCTATTGGAAATCTTGAAGAAGGTTTATTCCAGGATCCTATGTATGTAACTTCTCTTACGGAGACTTATAATTTCTGGCGTACTATTGCCAGTCATTTTAGGGGAATTAATACAATAGCATTTTACGAACTCTTTAATGAACCAACCGATTATCGAGGACAGCTTGGTAATGTTTCATGGGATAGTTGGAAAAAAATAAATGAAAATCTTATAAAACTGATTAGAGCGTATGATAATGATAAAATTCCTTTGGTTGCCGGGTTCGATTGGGCATACGATCTCACTCCGCTTAATTATTCACTAATAGATGCAGAAAGAATCGGATATGTGGTTCATCCTTATCCGCATAAACGTACCAAACCATATAATCCGAAGTGGGAGGAAAATTTTGGTTTTGCGGCTGATAGATACCCGGTGTTTGCAACAGAACTTGGATTTACTTTGCCAAGCGATTCCGCTAATATTGAGTACGGCAAAACAATAATAAAATATTTCAAAGAGAAAGGGATTGGATGGATCTGGTGGGTATTCGATCCTCAATGGGATCCGGCGATGTTCGAATCCTGGAATAACTTTAAGTTGACAGTGAACGGAAGGTTTTATAAAGAGGCTGCTGCTGGAAAATTTAGTGATTAGGATCCTGCTGAGGATAATTAATTTAATAACTTCATTACAACTTGAGAAATATATAAACAATTAATTTGTTTAACATTTTGTAATAAACATAGATTTATTTATTTGATTCTTATGCAGTAAGGGATAAGGGTTGACAATCATTTTAAAAACAATTCAATATTGAAACTATATTGAAGTCAAATAAAGTTTTACAGATATGTAGACTATTTTAATTGAGCAATTTTTTTGCCTAGAAGGGATTAAAATTATCCATTCTTCTGAGTGAATTAATTTAGCAATTCAATTATTGTAACTAAGTATAATTAAAAAAGTTATAAATAAAATTAATATTGTTTTTTCGACACTTTAAGGTTTATCTTATTGATAATTTTTATCAATAAAATAAAAAATAAAAACGGCGAATTATTTAAATATTTCAATATGATTATTAAAAAGGAACTTATTTATATAATAATTTTTGGCACTATTTGTGTTCTGCTATAAAAGATTTGCATCTTGAATTATTTGCTTAAAAAGATATTTATTCTGTTTTATTCTCGAAAGAGAAATTTTAATTAGCTGACGGTATTTACATCTATAGAATAAATGCGGGAGATTTTATCCAATCTCACAAAATGGGTTTTCGTTTAAATGAGTTTATAGACAAAAAAAATTATAATAAAAGAATTGCATCAGAGATTCGGTCACGTGATTAAGTAGTTCTATTTATAGTTGATGGTTTTATCATATTAATTCTTATACAACTATAATCGCCTGGATCGGTAGTCATAATTTTTAGGAGAGAATTATGCAAAACATTTTATACTGCTTTATTAAGAAAATCTTATTATTAATTTCACTTTGCATCATGTTATTTACTTCTTATAGTTTCCCGCAAGGGAGCGGTACAATTAAGGGGAAAGTGATTGATAAAGCCACAGGGGAAACTCTTTTAGGTGCTAATGTATTTGTCAAAGGAACTAGTATAGGTGCTGCTTCGGATGTTGACGGTATATATATCATTAGAAATATTCCTGCAGGTAAATATATCTTAACGGCTTCATACATCGGTTATAATAATATAGTAACCGAAGTTACTGTTTTGGAGAATAAAACATTAGAACAGAATTTTAGACTTGAGGCAAAAACTTTGGAAGGTCAGACAGTAGTTGTAACGGCTCAAGCTGAAGGACAGCTTCAGGCAATTAACCAGCAGCTTTCTTCTAATAAAATAGAGAACGTTGTCTCTAAAGCACGGATTAAAGAATTACCTGATGTAAATGCTGCCGAATCAATCGGTCGTTTGCCGGGTGTGTCAATTGAAAGATCCGGCGGGGAGGCAACAAAAGTAGAAGTTCGAGGTCTCAATCCTAAATATAATCTGGTAACTGTAAACGGCGTTATTTTACCCTCGGTAGGAATTAGTAATCAAAGTGTCGGAGGAAAGACTACAGATATTCAGCTTGGTTCTGCAGACAGAAGCGTTGATCTTTCGCTGATATCTTCAAATATGCTTGACGGAATAACTCTTACCAAATCAGTTACACCGGACATGGATGCAGATGTTTTAGGAGGTACAATTGATCTTAAGCTTAAGGAAGCATCACCTGGTCTTCAAGTAAATGCCTCTGCGCAAGGCGGGTATAATGCTCTTCAAAAATATTACGGTAATTACAGCTTTACCGGAAATGTTAGTAATAGATATTTTGACAACAACCTTGGAGTAATTGCCAATATTAATTTAGATAATTATGATCGAAGTGCTGATAAGCTTCAAGATGAATGGTTCAATTGGGCACGCGGGGGCGGAATGCCTGATACTATTGTAACAGCTCATTTAAGTATGAGAGAAGAAAAGCTGAATCGTAAACGTGCAGGCGCAAGCCTATTACTTGATTATAACATACCTTCCGGTAAGATTACTGCCAACGGATTCTTTAATCAATTAAAATCAGATGGAGTTTATCATATAGATCATCTTTATACACCCTCTGCTTCATATAATACAAACCGGCGTTATTATCTTCTGGAACAGTATAAAAATACGACGAATGTTTATACCAGCGCAGTTTCTATAAATCAGGATTTTAACTGGATTCGGTATGATGCAAATATTAGCAGAACAGGTACATTGACTAGTGATCCGGACCATCGCTCCTGGCAATTTAATCAAGAGACAGGAGCAATTGATATAAGTAAATATACACCATATATGTCTCCGAAAGATATTGCCGCAATAACTTATGTTGATACCAATCTAGCTTATTTATCCAGCATATACAGTTACAGCACAAGACTTGTGGAAAACACAACCGCGGCTAAACTAAATTTTCAAATTCCGTTCAGACTAAGCGATCAAATTAGCGGATTTGTAAAAAGCGGTTTAAAGATAAGTTGGATAGACCGCAGTAATAATCAAGGCCAGGCAGGTTATCAAGGACTGCAATATGGTGCAGGCGGCGATGCACTTAATGTTGTATTCAAATACCTAAACGAATTACATCCCGATTGGAAAATAGATTCTGTGGTTACTCAAAACGGCGGCTTATCGATAGGACCATTCTTATCTAATTATACGCGTTCAAATTTTTTAAATAATGAGTATCCGCTTGGCCCGGTTGCAGACCAAACCATGTTGAATCAAATGACTACGGACCTAATGTCTGCACCAAGTAATTTGAATTTATGGATGCCTAACTCTATCGGAACTTTTGGATATGATTACATCGGTAATGAACGTTACAGAGCCGTCTATTTAATGGGCGAGATTGATATGGGCAATTATGTTACGCTTATTCCCGGAGTCCGGTGGGAAGAAGAGAGCACTACATATAACGGTCAAAGATATAGACAAAATCAATCGGGTCAAACTGTTGAATCACCTCCAACCGAATTTGTAAAACTTTCTAAAACAAGAAAGAATTCTTTTTGGCTTCCCATGGTAAATCTAATTGTGAGGCCAATTGATTGGCTGCAGATTAAGATGGCACGAACCGAAACTTTAGCACGTCCCGATTTCAACCAATATGCACCTATTTCATATGTTAATGCTCAAAGTACACAAATAACGGCTACTAATTATGCTTTGAAGCCGTCACATTCAATAAATTATGATGCTGCGGTTTCAATTTATAATAATGAAATCGGTCTTTTCTCGGCAAGTGCATTTTATAAAAAAGTAAGTGATCTAGTTTTCTACTCCACTTTTCGGTTAATAGGTGGAATAAAACCGGATTCAACTTTGGATATACCGGCAAGCTGGTATCAAGGCGGCGCTCCTACCGTAAGCACGTATGACAACAATCCAAATCCTGCAAAATACTATGGCTTCGAACTTGAATGGCAGACTCATTTCTGGTATTTGCCCTCGGTTTTGCATGGATTGGTACTCAATGTAAATTATACACATATATATTCTGAAATGGAACTGCAATACGATAGCCTGATTTCCAGTACTGTTGGTATGCCGCCTAGACGTGTTTATTCCCTGATACCTAGAACAATTAAAACTCGTATGCCTGACCAGCCTTCGCATATTTTTAATATTACTATAGGTTATGATCTTGAGGGATTTTCTGCCCGGCTTTCCTATTTATATCAAACGGATAAATTAACTTCGATTGGTTATGACGGCACACTTCCAACCACAAGATTAAGTACATATTCAGGTACCTATGGACGTTGGGATTTAACTCTGCAGCAAAGGGTAACGGATTATCTCCAAGTATTTGCAAACTTTAACAATCTTAATAATAGGAGGGACCAAAACCTTATCGGATCCGGTTTAAACAGTCCTAGTTATATAGAATATTACGGATTTACTATGGACATTGGCGTCCGGTATAATCTATAAAATTTTTAGTGAAGAAATTTTTTATAAAGGTAAATAATAAAAATAAAATTGATGGATGGAATATCATCATTAATTAACAAATCTTAATTTATTTTATTGGAGGTCTATACATGAAAGTAAAATACTTACTTATGATTCTTGTCATAGGAGCAGCCTTTCTATTAATACCTTCTAAGCAAATTTATGCTCAATCCGACACAATGGTTGTTGATTGGCAGGATACTCAAGGTGATTTAGTTGTTGATGCTCTTTATAATGCAGTTATGGGCGATACGGTTTTAGGCGGAGCTAGAACAAATTTAAATCGTGTTTACCAATTGAAGAGAGGCGGCTATTATTGGAATACTTCTACTATTACAAACAACGGGTGGCCGCTGCGTATAGTTGGAGAAACTCCGGGTTCAACATTTGAGACAGCACCTGCGGTAATACAGATGGTCTTGACTTCGACCGGTGGGACTCCAGGAAAAATGATACAGGTTTCCGGTGATCTCACGCTGAGAAATCTCTATATTATTGGTTCCGATGATCAGGGAGTTCAAGGGAATTATTATCAACCAATTGAAATTGGAGCTAACGATCTGCACGTATATGTTGATAATTGTGTCTTTGAGCGTTCTGACTTTTCTATGCTGGCCTGGCAGGGAGGAGCTAATAACGATGTTTACATTACAAATTGCCATTTTAGAAATCTTATAGAAAGAGCACCTACACAGCAATGGGCCGGCCGCGGTATATCGATGTGGAAAGATCAAGATACGGTTGTTGTTGAAAACAACACCTTCTTTAACGTTAATATGTGTGCAGTACAAATTGAAAATGGAGCAGCAAAATATTATCGCTTTAACCACAACACTCTTGTGAACATAGGCCGCAGCATACACAGCACATCGGGATGCTGGTGGAGAGAAGCTTATTTTACCAATTTACTTCTAGTTAATGTATTCTGGCATGGTGAAGGGCTATGTGATTATGGACCAACCTTCCAACCCGGCCGAGATCACAGAGCATATACTACCGGTATGTTTGGTATTACCACGATGCCTTCTAAATATGGTACTGATGTTGGGCGCCGTGTTCTCTTTGCCAATGCGGCAGCTTACCTCGATAATTTTTTTGCACAGAAATATGGCGATACAGTTCGAGTACAATCTTTTACAAACGCTGTAACGGATTCATTTTTTACAACCTTCAGTCCGGCTCACGGCGGGCAAATGGTAATTAAGGATACTTCCTGGTTAAATGCTTATCCTAATTTTACTTTGAATCCAGATGCAGATGCAACTTTACTCAATGCTATGTATAATCATATTACTGCTTCTCGTGCATATCAATACTACAATAGCGGAGTTCAAGCCAAACCTTATTATTACGATTTGCAGACGGATCCTAATACAGGTGATACATTATGGACTTCTCCAACCTGGCCGCTTCCGGAAAATTTCACCTATAACGATGCGAATCTTTTAACTGCAGGTACCGATGGTCTGCCGTTAGGTGATTTGAATTGGTTCCCTTCTTCGAAAACAAATTTTGAAACTAATAAAGCTCAATATATTTCTCAAATAGAAAATATGCCGGGTGGAAGGATTGTAGAAGATGTTGTCTGGGAGGATCAGGCGGAAAACGGAACACTAACTGACGGAGCTCAAGTAGTTCCATTCACCGGACCATCCTGGTATACAACAACTGGCGGCGGTAAAATCTCTTGGACATTTAATGCAGCCGCAGCAGGTAATGTTGATATGGAAATAACTGCAAACTTAAATACATCAGGTAATAATGTTGGCGCGGATATATTACTTAATAATGGCGCATTAACTGATATACTAGGATGGGGTCAGTTTGTTTTCTGGAGCGGTACCGATCATCCGGAAAATAAATGGAGCGGTTTCGATGACGGTCAATGGCATACGGTATTATATGCACAGGCAGACTTGGGATCTAATAGTGTTCCTTTAACGGTAAATGCAGGTGCAAATACTCTTTCTTTTGGATATAACTGGAATCCTATAAGTGTAAAAGAAATTAAATTTTATCAAGCGGGCACCTCAACAGTGATTGCAGACCTTATTCCACCTGATGCTGTTAATGATGGCTGTACACCGGCAGGTGAAGGTACATGGGTTCCGGAGGGATTCAATTCCGTTAAATTAGGAACTAACGGAAGTGCATCTTTTAATATAGATATTCCGGAGGTAGGTAGTTATTTAGTCCGTTTATTTTATCAAAATCCTGGTTCAGCTCAAACAGGAAGTGTCTCATTAGATGGAGCTAACGTTTCTTCATTTAATTTCAGCAGTAAACCGGATTCAACCGGTGTGGATGGAACTTCGGATGTATTTGCCATTTCAAGTACCGGGACGCATACTCTTAAAATTACGGGCAGCGGAACTAATGTTGATAAGTTGCAGTTAATTCAGAGAACAGTATCTCGAATAAAAGACCGCAATAAAATCCCGGATAATTTTTCACTTTCGCAAAATTATCCTAATCCATTTAACCCGACCACAAATATCAACTTTACAATTGCAAAGTCATCCAATGTTAAATTAGTTGTATATAATATATTGGGTCAAAGAGTAGCTACTTTAATTAATAACCATATGAATGCCGGAACTTATACATTTGAATTCAACGCTTCAAAGCTGGCTTCCGGTGTTTATATCTATCATATTCAGGCCGGTGATTTTAAAGCCAGTAAGAAAATGATGCTGCTTAAATAAACGGTTTCTGCGGTTATATTTTAATTTCGGAAATAATAATAGACAGCTAGAAAAACTAGCTGTCTATTTTTATTTATAAAATATACGGAATATTTAAGAGAAAAAACGAAGCAAAATTAAAATATAAGTTTTAATAGGATGGAAAAATCAATCTAAAATTAAATTTATATTAATATAGAAATGTTGGATTTTAAAAATTAAATTTATATATAATGAATATAAAATTAAAACAAACTTGGGGACTTCTAATTTTAATTTTAGTTACCCTTACTTATCTAGCAATAAATTTTTTCGGGACACAAAATAAAGACCCCAAGATAAAAGAAATTTATTTTGCCGATAGAATGACTACGGCACATAAAATATTGATTGACGAGTATAACAAATTAAACAAAGGAAAAGTGAAAGTAATACCTATTGATTTCCCTAACGAAGATTTTAGTACAAATGAAAAGAAAGAAGTATTAGCCAGATCGCTTCGGGGACGCGGCGACGGTATTGATGTTTTTGCAGTGGATATTATTTGGGTCCAAAGATTTGCAAAATGGTGTGAACCGTTAGATAAATATTTTACAAAAAAGGAAAAAGATGGATTTATAAATGAAGCTTTGGAATCTTGTTATTGTGATGGTGAAATGGTTGCCGCCCCGCTGGATTTGGTGTTAGGAGTAATGTATTATAGAAAAGACCTTGTTAAAAAAATGAAAAACAGCAATGAAATTTTAAAGAAAATCAACAACAGTATATCATGGTCCGATTTTATAAAACTAAAATACAAATGCGGTCTAAATTATCCATTTTATATATTTCCGGGTGCTGACTATGAAGGACTTATATGCAATTATTATAATATATTGCTTAGTTTAAAGCCGGACTATTTTAAAACGAACGGGTTTAATTTTGAAACAATTCAAGCTGAAAAATCTTTAGAGTTGCTTGTTAATTTGGTTAACAAAGATCAGCTTTCTCCTGCTCAAGTCAGCCAGTTTACGGAAATTTCCAGTTACAAATATTTTATAAAACACAACGGGATATTTTTGTGGGGATGGACAAGTTTCGATAAGGATTTTAATAACTATCCGGTATTTAAAAACAGGCAGAATGATTTAAGAAAAGCTCCTATGCCGCATTTTAAAGGTGAAAAGCCCGCATCAATAGTTGGTGGCTGGGATATTATGATCTCCAAATTTTCTGATAAGAAAAAAGAAGCAGTTGATTTTATAAAATTTTTGCTTAAGAAAAAATCCCAGGACACTTTTTTTGAGAAAAGTGCGTATGATCCGGTTATTAAAAGTTTTTATCAAGATTCCGTTTATTTAAAAAAATTTCCCGAATTAATATTTCACAAACAGTTATTGCAGGGCAGTGTTCATAGGCCTTCACATATTGAGTATACTAAATATTCTAAAATTCTATCGTATTATATTAATAAAGCTATTAAAAAGGAGATTCCTGTCATAGAGGCTTTAAAGAAAAGTGGAAAGGCCATTCAACTGGACAAATTAATCTTAAATTAGTTACTGAAGTTACGCAATTGTCATGCTGAACTTGATTCAGCATCTAAAAATGTTGAAAAAATGAAGATTCCGAATCAAG
>JBJKQE010000143.1:0-4140 GCA_046705645.1 Ignavibacteriaceae bacterium
ATGGGAAATCAGATCTGTTTAAATGTTCATACAAACCCTGCCGATGAGGTTATCTGCGAAAGAGACGCACATATTTTTCAATATGAATCCGGATCGCCTGCAGCATTAAGCGGAATTCAGCTAATGCCGATCGATGGTAAAAATGGTGTCATTACTCCAGAACAAATTGAACCATTTATCAGGCCTGAAAGCGCTTATTATATGCCCAGGACAAAAGTAATAGAAATTGAAAATACTCATAACCGGGCAGGAGGAATGATTCATCCCCTTGATAATATTGTGAAGGTCGAAAAATTAGCTAAAAAATATAATTTAAAATATCATCTTGATGGCGCAAGAATTTGGAATGCGTCGGTTGCTGCAAAAATTCCGGTTAAAGAATATGCTTCCCACTTTGATTCTATCTCCTGCTGTTTATCTAAAGGATTAGGTGCACCGGTTGGATCATTAATAGCTGGTACAAAAGATTTTATAAAAGAAGCATTCAGGGTTAGAAAAGCGTGGGGCGGCGGAATGAGACAAATTGGAATTTTAGCAGCTGCTGGTTTATACGCTCTGAAAAATAATATTGACAGGCTCGAAGAGGATCATCAAAAAGCGAAAACTCTGGCTAAAGCAATAAGTGAACTTCCTTCGCTTGAAATTGATTTGAAATCCGTACAGACAAACATTGTAATTTTTAAATCCAAATCATTCAATGTTGAAGAAGCCATAATTAAATGCAAAGAAAAAGGTTTGCTTATCTCGGAAGGCAAAGTCGGATATTTAAGAGCAATTACTCATTTGGATGTAAGCTTTAATGAAATCGGTAAAGCTTGTAAAGTAATTCAGGAGGTTTTTAATTAGCTGATTGTTACTGCAGAGCTTAATGGTAAAAGGTTAAATTGCTGTATTGTTCAATTGTTAAGGCACATATTAGTTGATCAGCAAAAAAACAATTAAACAATTTATCAATGAAACAATCGAACAAAAAACAAAATTTTAAAATGAAATACTAATGAATGATATTACCAAATCAATAAAAGACTTTAAACATAAAATTAAAATCAAAGTAAGATTCTCGGATCTTGATGCAATGCGCCATGTGAATAATGCTACCTATCTTTCTTATTTAGAGGAAGCAAGAATAGCATATTTTAAGGATGTTCTTGAAAAACCTAAAGATGGACTTGATTTCGAAGCAGTCGTTGCAAGAATTGAAATTAATTATCACCAGCCAATTGTGTTAGGCGATGAAGTTGAAGTTGTTACAAGAGTTTCTAACATGGGAACTAAAAGTTCCGATGTTGAACATCTTATTTTAGTTGAAAGAAATGGAGCTAAAATTGTAGCGGCTTCCTCATTAACAAAATTGGTTTCGTACGATTACAAAAAACAAACTTCATTTGTTACACCTGAAAGAATTAAAAAGAAGATAGAGGAATTTGAAGGGAGAATTTAAAACTGCTATCATAAATCTGAAGCTAATTTTTTCAGAGTTCTATCTACCATTAACGATTTTTCTATTTTGTCAGCGGTAGTTGGAGGTGCTACTCGTTCTTTACAATCCATTATTTTACATTTTTCGCAAGTATCATTAACTATTTTCATTGGTATTTTTGGATCATTCCCAAATTTAATTTTGCTTTTTAAATTATCGTCAATTTGAAAACAAATTGTTAGACTTGAAAGTGTATTGCTTTGAAGATTCCCTTTCTGTGCAACTGAAATACATAAATATTCGTCTTTCGAATCAAAAAATTTAGAATGTAAAATACCAATTGTTCTTCCTTTGAAATTTTTATCGTTCTTTAGCTCATTCTCTATTTTATCTATAGTTTCAAACGAAATCCATCTTCTGCAGTAATGTTCATCTGACTGATAACCGCCCGGATAATGTCTTGTATTCAATCTAAGTTCATTGGAGAGTTTGTATTCTTTAATAGTTATATCAAAATTAAACCTAAGAAAGAAAAGATTATTTAATCCAAATTGTTTGGAAGAAAGATTAGTAATTCTTTGGAAAAACATTTCTGTTGTACAATTGTATTTATTAAGTAGAGAAATAAATTTATCTCCATTCCAGTTTTTGCTTTTGAAATAACCTTCTAGATCTTTGGTTAACAAATTACTGTTTATTATAAGAGCAGTAGAAAAATAGGATACTTTGAAATAATTCAGCAGATGATCGAAAGTTTTTAAACTTAAACTTGAATAAATAAAACTTCTATCTTTTATACCCAAATAATTGTATGCCAATTCTTTCCCGGCCACAAAAGCTTTTTGCGCATCGGATAATTTATCATTTAAAAATAATTTTGTTCTTTTCGCTTTTAAAACATATGCTCTTAATTCACTTAACTCTGGGTATTTATTTAATGAAGATTCATCAATTTCATATTTATACTTATCAATAAGTATATTTTTAAGCTGATTAAATTCTATCCTATATGATTCCTTTATCTTAAATTCTTTATAAAATTCTTTTACAGATTTTTCAAGATCATCAAAATAATTATCATTAAATTCTTTAAAAGTTCTTAAAGCAGTCCGACTAAAACTATTCTGGCTTAATTCTGATGTTTTAGCCATTTCAATGAACGCAGCTATTAATGCACTTAATTGAAATGAAGAATTCGCCATGAGCATGATTAATTTATTTATATCGATTCCATAATGATCTAATGGCAGTTGTTCAAGTATATCCGATTCTAAAAATTCTTCTATCGGAGTTAGATTTCTCATCAACTTAAGTGAAACCATCTTATCATAGGTAACATCCAATGCCTCTGCAAGAGACGAAATTTTATCGGCCTTTGGATATTTTTTACCGCTCTCTATTTCATTCAAATAAGAAATCGATAAGCCGCTTTTAGCAGCCAGATCTGAAAGAAGCATATTTTTATCCTGCCGCATTTGCTTCAGCTTCAAACCAAATATCAATTTTATATAATTCCCTTTAGACATCTATTTATGCTTCAAAAAATTTTATGTGCAATATATCAAAAACCAAATTAAATATTCAGCAAAAAAACGTCAATAGCGAAATTACGCTTGTTTTTTAAAATTGTGTTAAATATATTCAAATTAAAATTACAGAGTTTTGATTATGCCGTTATCAACAATTAAACATAGAGATTTTGAAACTGCTATCAGAAGACTCATTGATATTATCCCGTTTCAAATAAAAAACTATCCGCGCATAGATGCTATCTGTGATAAGAAGGATGGGAAATGGCAAAGTTTTGGCTCTTTGAAAATACAGGAGATTATAGATTGTTTTAGTCTGGGCTTGCTAAAATTAGGGTTTAACCCTGGCGATAAGTTTGCGATAATTTCTCAGAACAGATCCGAATGGAATTTTGTTGATATTGGAATATTACAAATAGGCGGTGTGGATGTTCCTATGTATCCGACAATGTCTGAAAAGGAGTTCACATATATTTTTAATGATTCGCAGGTGAAATTAGTTTTTGTTGCCGATAAGGAATTATATGAAAAAGTAAAACATGTTCTTCCGGATTCAAATTCAATAAAAGATGTTTATGCTTTTGATAAAGTAGAAGGTGCAAAACATTGGACGGAAATTTCTGCCAAAGCCGATGATACTTTAAAAGAAAAATTAAAATTAATTGAAGACTCAATTAAAACGGATGATCTTGCAACTATCATTTATACATCAGGAACTACCGGAACACCAAAAGGCGTAATGCTTACTCACAAAAATATAATCAGTAATATCTTTTCTTTAAGCAAAATTATGCCGATGAATTATACTCATCGTATGATAAGCTTTTTACCTATTTGTCACATCTTCGAGCGGACCGGAATTTATTTTTATTTAACAGTAGGGGGATCAATTTATTATGCTGAAAGTATAGATAAAGTTGCAGAGAATTTTTTAGAAGTTAAGCCGAATTATTTTACCACGGTTCCAAGATTATTAGAAAAAGTTTACGAAAAAATAATGAGCAGGGGCCGCGAGTTAAAAGGATTAAAAAAAGCAATCTTCGGATGGGCGGTTAATTTGGCAAATCATTACGACCCGATGGGGAAGAATAATTTCTTTTATAATCTACGATTGAAAGTCGCGCGGAAATTAGTTTTCTCAAAATGGCAGCAAGCTTTAGGAGGCGAAGTAAAAGGAATTATCAGCGGAGC
>JBJKQE010000144.1:0-3178 GCA_046705645.1 Ignavibacteriaceae bacterium
ATCTTTATTAACGCCATTCCACACAAAAGCAATAGATTTTCCGTCCGGTGAAATTGCAGGCATTTCTTCAATGCCCGGATAACTTGTAAAGTTGATAGTTTTCATCGGCGGAAGCACCGGTGCAGTATTCTTTATAAACAAAAAATATGATAATCCGGCCAGAATAATTACAACAGCAATAGAGCTTAGTACTAATCGTAATTTCTTTTTTGCTGGTTTTGTTTCTTTTTGAACATCTTCACTTACCAGTAATTCTTTTGTTGATGGAGGTGAGTAAGAGTTAGTCTTTCGAGAAACATTTCCTGTCCTTTTCTGTATTCTTCGCAGTTCACTCACTACCTCTTTCATCGACTGGTATCTGTCTTCAGAGTCTTTTTCCAATATCCTATTTATTATATGAATTAAATCTGAGTTTGCATCGGGGATATACTTTTGCAAAGGTTCAGGTTCTTCATTTAATATTGAATACATTATTGAAGCATCATGTTCACCTTTGAATGGAAGTATTCCGGTAAGCATTTCAAACAAGACAACACCGAATGAAAATATATCCGAACGTGCGTCGACTTCTCCGCCTTGTATTTGTTCCGGTGCCATATAAGCAAGCGTACCGACAGTACTTGAACCTTTGGTTATCTTTATTGATCCTTTTAGTTTGGCCAAACCAAAGTCCATTACTTTAATTTGATTTTTTGAATTGACCATTATGTTTTCTGTTTTTATATCACGGTGAACAATACCATTGCTGTGAGCCTCTTGAAGAGCTTCGCCGATTTGAATAGCGTATGAGATTGCTTCATTAATCTTTAAAGGTGAATCTGAGATTTTTTTGCTCAATGTAGTGCCGTCAATATACTCCATCGAAATGAACTGCTGATTATCAGCTTCTTCAATTGCATAAACGGTACAAATATTCGGATGATTAAGAATCGCTGCGGCCTGTGCTTCCTGATTAAATCTTGCAAGATCTTCTTTTGAAGATGTTATATGAGAAGGTAAAAATTTTAGAGCAACTATTCTTTTTAGTTTGATGTCTTCGGCCTTATAAACCACGCCCATGCCGCCTTCGCCTAGTTTCTCTAATATCTTATAGTGTAGTATTGTTTCTCCAATCATTTATTTACTACCTTCCAATTTTGCTAATCTCATTTTTGCATCTTTTAATTCAGGTGAATTGAAATCCGCATTCTTCCAAATGTCTAAAAACTTTTTGTACTCTTCAAATGCCTTTGCTTTATTAACTTGTTCTTCGTACACTACACCAAGCCAGTAATGTGCTTTAACCGATTGAATAGGCCAGTAAGTAATTTCACCCTGCAAGTAACCCATCAAGTAAAGATCGGTTGTACCGGGCCAATTTACTAGACGCCGTAATTCACTAACTGCATCTGACGTTCGATTGTTTTTAATCAGAGAAATTGCATAAAAAATATTCGGTTCATGATTAGGAGGAAGCATTTGTTCAAACTTATTAAATACTTTTAGAGCTTCATCATATTTTCCCGCTTCAAAGTAAATAAGTCCTGATGAATAATCCATCTCGGCCTGATTTGCCGGGATCTTCACATTAATATCTTTTTTTATTTCATCAATAAGCTTTTCAGCTTCAGAGAATTTTTCATTTTTTGCTAATGCCCAAGCAATATAGTCACGTCCATAGATTTTATCAGAAGGGTCCCGATGTAGATCGGCAGAATACTCTCGAGCATACTTGAGCATATCGGAATATTCAGCAGCTTCATAACATAAATGAATTATTTCAAGCAAAGCAAATTGACGTTCAGCTTGAGAAAGCTTTGACTTTAGGATTTCCGTCAATTTATTTACAGCGTCTTTAATTTTTCCTTTTTCAACTTCAACAAGTGGAAACGGAACTTTGCTAGTAACGCCGCCAGCGCCGCCTAGACCAATCGAATATCCTGACATGAGATTATATTTTGCCGCATCATTGTAATTCTGTTTGAGCAAAGCATAATTTCCAAGTTTATATGCATCAAAATCACTTCGAAGAGAAGTGGAATACTGATAGGAAGAGCGGCTTGAATCATAATCCATAAACCAGGCGTATATATCTCCTTTAGTATCATAAGGATTCGGTTCCGCAGGTGCTAAATCTATGTAATGATTCACTGTGTTCAGCGCATCTTGTTTTAGATCGAGGTATGCTTGAGAATATGATAACACGTTCCAAATAGTTTTTGCATCGGGATTTATCTTAACACCCTGGAGCAGCACATCAGTTCCTTTTTGCACATCTAAAAATCCATGGTCATACAATCCAAATCCAAGATTAATATAAGGTCTAATTTCATGTGGATATAACTTGATAATCTGATTTTCTATCTCGATAATTTTCTGCAAGTTATTTTGTGCTCCATAATTTGCGGCTAGTATTTCCAAACGCTCTCTTTCAGTTGTTTTATCAGAGAGTTCAACTGCTTTTTGGAGTGATTCTTTGGAATTCTCAGTTTCTCCTAGAATGCCTTGCATTTGTGCCAATCCATAATACGCCATAGCAAAATCCGGATCAAGAGTTACTGCCCTTTCAAATGCCGACTTCGCCTCTTTCCAGAAAAGTTTGTCACCAAGATTAAGTCCTTCTATATAGGCTCGGTATGCTTCCGGTGATTTAGTAGTTACTTCTGCAACAGATTTAGTTTCAGACGAAAAAGTTGTTCCGGCTTCCAGATCATTTCTGATTAAATATGAGAGGCTGTCTACAAGATTAAATATCTGGCTTTCGGTAAAATTTGTTAATTGCTGAGAGCCTATTACTTTTCCGGTCTGAACATTTACAAGGTTTGTTGTAACAGCAAGCTTAGGAGACATTTGCAAAATACTTCCTGTCAGCATTGTGGTTACACCTGCCTGTTTTGCAATTTTTATTGAAAGAGAAGGAGAAAGCTCCTTTGTGTTGGTTTGACCCAAATCCTTTTCGATTTCTAGAAGCCTGTCCCTGCTAATTACATCAAGTCCTTTCACTTGTGAAAGAGAAGTAATTAATAAGTTGGTCAGCATATCGCCGGTATGGTTTTTATCCGCCGGGTCCGGGATATTTTGAAAGTACATAACTGCTAAAGAATTGTTCTCCTTCGCTACGGCAGAATTCTGTGTTACCTGAACTTTAAAGGGATTAAAGATTAAAAAGGCAATTACCAGTATAATTACAAATGATAAA
>JBJKQE010000145.1:0-2505 GCA_046705645.1 Ignavibacteriaceae bacterium
TGAAGAGAATCTTGTTTATCATTATCAGGTAATTCAATTAACCGGCCTTCTTGTAAAGCATCTAATAATGTATCCATAATTAATTTTCTCCATAACGTTTGAAGAACCATGTTTTAACTAAATGAGCTAGTATTCCATATGAAATTAGGAAACCGGCTATCCAAAGCCAGTAAATAGGTGCAAGAGGTACAAATCCAAAAATAGAAGCAAACGGTGAATACGGCAGCCAAACTGCAATAGCCATTATAAGTAAAGTTGTAAAAGTCATAGGAACAGATGCCATGCTTCCGAAAAAAGGTATCTTTTTAGTTCGAATTATGTGAACTATTAAAGTTTGGGTTAATAAAGATTCGACAAACCAACCTGTCTGAAATAAATTTTGGCTGTGCAATTTATCGGCCGAAGAAATTACGGGATTTAAAAATTCATTAGATTTAAAAAAGAACCACATTAATCCGAACGTAGCATAATCAAAAATTGAACTAATAGGGCCGATAAAAATCATGAATTTCTTAATGTTTTCAATATTCCATTTTAAAGGTTTATCTATAAGTTCGGGATCAACATTATCAGTCGGTATGCCGGTCTGAGAAAAATCGTAAAGCAAATTGTTTAATAGAATTTGAATAGGCTTCATCGGTAAAAAAGGAATTAAATAACTGGCACCGACTACACTAAACATATTACCGAAATTAGAGCTGGCACCCATTCTTATATATTTAATGATATTTGCAAAAACTTTTCTTCCTTCTTTTATTCCGTCTTCAAGAACCAGAAGGCTTTTTTCCAGCAAGACAATATCTGCAGCTTCTTTTGCAACATCTACTGCGCTGTCGACAGAAATTCCTACATCAGCGGCTCGTAATGAAGGTGAGTCATTTATACCGTCACCCATATATCCGACAACATGTCCTGATTGTCTTAAGGTGTGAATAACTTTTTCTTTTTGTACCGGAGATAATTTTGCAAAAACATTTTTATTTTCAATAATTTTTGCAAACTCACTATCAGGCAAATTAATCAACTCATTACCGGTAATTATTTTATCAATTGAAAGCCCGACATCTTTACAGACTTTTTTTGTAACAAGAGCATTATCACCCGTTAAAATTTTTACTTCTACCCCGACTTTTTGAAGACTGGCAATAGCTTGAGCAGCAGAATCTTTTGGGGGATCAAAAAAGGCAATATAACCCAATAAAATCATTTCGGATTCGTCGGCAACTGTAAAAGTAGATTTGGTTCTGGGAAATTCTCTATAAGCTATAGCAAGTACCCTGTAACCTTCATTATTTAAATCCTCAACATCTTCATACAAATCATCGTGAATCATTTGTATTAGCGGGTAAACTTCATCATCTACTTGATAATAGCTGCAGATAGAATAAATTTCTTCTACCGCACCTTTACAAATTAGTACATGATCGCCTTCATACTCAACTGCAACGGACATTCTGCGACGCTGAAAATCGAACGGTAATTCATCGACTAATTGGCATTTTGATTCTACTTTTAAATCTATATGCGAAATAACGGTCCTATCGAGAAGGTTTCTTAATCCGGTTTGATAAAAACTGTTTAGATACGCATACAAAAGAACATCTTGGCTTTCCTTGCCAGTAATATCAACGTGTTTTTCCAGCACAACTCTATCTTGTGTCAGAGTTCCGGTTTTATCCGTACATAAAATATCAATCGCTCCAAAATTTTGTATCGAAGTAATTTGTTTAACAATTACTTTTTTCTTAGACATTGTTAGTGCGCCTTTTGCAAGATTAACGGTAACAATCATCGGAAGCATTTCGGGAGTCAATCCTACTGCAATAGATACACCGAAAACCAATGCTTCGAGCCAATTGCCTTTTGTTATTCCGATAATCATGAATACTGCAAAGACCATAACCAGCATGAACCGGATCATGAGCCAGGTAAATGATTTTACCCCTATATCGAAACTGGTTTTTGGACGGCTTTCTACCAATCTTTCGGATATGGAACCAAAATAAGTGTGAATGCCGGTATTAACCGCTATTCCGCGGGCGGAACCGCTAAGAACATTGCTTCCCTGAAAGCATGCATTAGTTAATTCGAAAACAAAGCCGTTAGGCAGTTCTTGCGAATCCGCTTTTTTTTCAATCGGTAAAGACTCGCCTGTTAATACTGATTGGCTTACAAAGAAATCTTTAGCCGTGAGCAGGCGTATATCTGCCGGAATAATTGAACCGGCATGAAGAAGAACAATGTCTCCGGGTACTATTTCGGAAATAGGAATATCTTGTTCTTTTCCATCACGTAAAACAACAACATGGGATTGAATTCTTTTTCCCAAAGTTTCAACTGCTTTACCGGATCGTCTATCCAGAACGAATGATAATCCGATACTAAGTATTATCATACAAACAACTACAATAGTTGATTTTGAATCACCCATTAAGCTGGAAATTATTGCAATCAAAATTAGCTGTACAACAAGCGGGCTTTTGCATCTGTTATATAAGTCCTGAA
>JBJKQE010000146.1:0-10677 GCA_046705645.1 Ignavibacteriaceae bacterium
CAGCATGAGGAAGGTACAATCGAGATTGAAATCTTTCCGCCTACAACCGGTGCATTGGAAATTGAATAAGATTCATCCCCTTCAAACCATTCATAAGGGATTCCGCTTAAAATGATAAGTTCTTTAAAATCGGAAGAATTTGAAAACTTTTCATAAACAAATGCATCTCTAAATGCAGAAACAATTTCTGCCGAAGTCCATCCGTGGTGGCCGTCTCCCATTATGCCACCGCCGGTCCATGGATGAATTGCTTCAGGATAATTAAAAGTAGGACTTGCAAAAGAAATTACACTTTTTAATATTTCCCAAAATTTATTTCTATTGCCGCGGTACAAATAAGCATGCGCTGTCTGTATAGTTAAATAAGAATTCATTCCTGAATGAATAAAATTCTGGAAAAACATCCCTTTGTAAAAATATTTTGAAACGATTGTGTTAAGTGTTGAAGTAATACTTTCGTCATTTTGATTACACAATTGAGTCGGGTAAAGAACGCTTAAAGACCCGATCATTCCGCAGTCAACTCCTCTTGTAGCAGAGGCAGGAATTGATTTTATGCCGAATTTTGTTTGTGCTTTAACTATGGATCGTTCTATATCCATACTATATTTTTTAATAATACTTAAGAACATGGAAGAATCTGTATCGATTGAAAGTAATTTTTGCATGTTTATAAAAGAATATAAGCCGGCTAAGGACCAGAAATTATCCCAGAAATAATAATCAACCATACCTAAATGTTCCGCACTTAAACCGGCAGGGATTAATCCGTAAAAAGATTCTTCGGAGTACTTTTTATCTTTTAATCTGAACTTGTCAATCCATTTAGCACCTTTAAGTAACGAATCATAAATATTCCTAATAGAATATGAATCTCCTCCTATGATTGAATGCCTGTAAACATACCAAAGCACCTGACCGTTAGAATCCCACTCGCCTTTTTGAGAACGGAAAAAACCTTCCTTGTCCTGAAAATTCGGAAAGGATTTAATAACGTTGGATGTTAAGTGAGAGCAGCCTAATTTATCCAGAGCCTCCAGCATAAATACAGCGTCCCTAATCCAGAATTGATGGTATGTAAACGGACCCGGAGTAATCGTATCATTATCAAGAAACATTAATAAAGAAGCAGCAGATGCTCTAAATAATGAATTTATCTTTTTATCGGGGGTATTAATTTTAACGGTATTTTTTAAAAGATCATCCCAATATTTAATTGAATCATTACTTGAATAAAATTTACTATCAGGATTTTTTAAATCAAGATTAACTTTTCCAGAGATGCCGGTTTCATTTCTTTTTAAATTGAAAACGGCTACTGCATTTGCCAAACCATTTTCGCACTTAGATATTGTTTTATCTTGAATATTCATTAAAGAATTAAAAGAATCTCCTTCATTAAAATTCGAGCAGTAAACAAAATCCGGTTCAATATCGAAAATTAATTTTTCTTTTTTATTTATTATAAAACATCTCTGTTTAAAATCGAATGAAATATCATATACCGGGCTTATCCCTTCCGGGTTAAATGGTCTGATTGAAAATATAATTGAAGATTTTTCTTCCATCTTAATTTCGGCAGATGCAGTTATAAAAAGACCCGAATTGATAGTGAAAGCTTTTAACTTCAACGAGCTTTCTTCGATATTAAAATTTGTATTAACTACCGGCAGATCGTTTTGCAAAAATTGAGTAACTTTTACTTCAACAGAAGGAAGAATAAATTTTTCACCTATCCTCAGCCAAACATCTACAGACCATCCGTTTTTGAATGGTGTTACAAGTCCATGCGGATCAACAATGGGTTCTACATTACATCCGGGATTTCCGACTGCCGTCCAATTTCGTTCAGTAACATTCATTGAAAGGCCCAAATGAGAACGAGGGATGAAAGACAATGATTGCGGATTATACTGTTTAATTGCCCAATAAGGTAAAAGCCAATCCATTTTGTTTTGGATTACCGTGTAATTTAACAATCCCCTTGAAAATTGAACGGCATTAAGTGAGATAAGTTCGGTTGGAAGCGTATCTTTATTCAAACCGCTTATATCATTTGCCAGACTAAACATTTTAACTGCAACCTTGGAAAATCCAAATAAAGATGTAATCCAGGCTATCATTTTTCTAATCATTCAAAACATTCCATTAAATAATTGAATAATAAAATTCTTATTAAAAATCACACTTATTTTTTTAGTAAACAACATCACAGATAGAAATAACAAAAAATTAACATTCAATTAATAATTACGTAATATCTTAGGCGTAAGTTATCCACGAAGATAAAAAAATATACGGAGTAAAAAATGAAAACTGTATTCTTTTTTATTTTAAGTCTTCTTGTATTGTTTTTACAGTATCTATTTACAGGCAAAAAAATTAAGCATGTTTGATAATAACTTTCTAATAGTGTGCTGCATGTAATATTTTTTACACTAAATCGGGTTGTCATATTCCATTTAGTGATAGAGCAGACATAAAATTTGGAAGTTTCCGATATGCATAAGTATGACTTCCAATTATTGTTATATTTGCAGGGAACACAATAAATCTCAATTATTCGGCCGGAAATGTTTTATCAAAAATAAATATAAATATTTAATGTAGAGAGGTTTGAAATCGAAAGATCGGGAAAAAATAAAGTTAGAATAGCCTACTTTGCAGGAACAATGAAGTACGGGCAAGATGGCGTTACACGTGTATTATATAAAATGATAGAACAATTAAATGAGAAACTTTTAGAAAATATTTTTTTCTCTCCTATAGTTCCGGAAACCCAAAATCAACCTACCCAGATGTATGAGGTCCCTTCATTTACAATACCTATATATAAAGAATATAAATTTGCTGTTCCCGGTTATAAAAATTTTGAAGACATCTTAAAAGAATTTCAGCCGGACATTTTACATATAAACTCTCCATGTCCTTTGGGTTATGCTGCAGTAAAATACGGACTAAAAAATAACATTCCTGTCGTAGCAACATATCATACACATTTCCCAAGCTATGCAAAGTATTATAAAATTAAAGCGCTGGAGAATTTGGGATGGAATTATTTAAGAAATTTATACAACAAATGTGAAGCTGTTTATGTTCCCTCAAAACCAATAATGAATGAACTTAAAATACATGGCCTGGAAACACTGCAATATCTCCCTCATGGTGTTGACGTTGAAGTATTTAATCCTTCTTTTAAATCTATTGCGTGGCGGGAAAGTTTAGGAATAAAAGAAAAAAAAATAATTCTTTATGCCGGCAGGCTTGTTTGGGAGAAAGATCTGCGCGATTTAGCTGAAGCTTACAAAATCATAACTTCAAAAAGAGATGACGTTATATTTGTTCTGACTGGAGATGGTCCTATTAGAGAAGAGTTGATATCAATGATGCCTAAAGCTTTATTTTTAGGCTATAAGTCCGGGAAAGAATTATCCTCTATTTATGCATCAAGTGATATTTTCGCTTTCCCCTCAACTACAGAGACATTCGGTAATGTAACTTTAGAGGCAATGGCTTCGGGGATTCCGCCTGTTTGTGTAAAAGAAGGCGGGGCATACGGAATAATAAATAACGGAATTAATGGGTTAATCGCGGAACCGCATAATCCTTTAAGCTTTGCAGAAGAAATTATTTATCTTTTGGAAAACGAAGATAAAAGAAAAGAGATTGCAGCTAATGCCTATATATTTGCTCAAACACAAACATGGGATAAGATAATAACTAAACTTATAGATAGTTATGCAGATGTAACAAGTAGTTATAATAAGACACTTAAGTACAAAGAGAGAAAAGCAGCTTAAAAGTGGAAAATCAAGATTATAAAAAATATCGGATATTAGGTTCCGGTTTTTTCCGATTTGCTGTACACGGCTTCCAGTTACCCTTTTTAGTTTTAATTTAAAATAAAAATCCCCGGATAAAAATAAAATTCTATTCGGGGTTAAAATTACAGGGCAACTTTCGAGGTTACTCCCTGCATTACAATGTGCTAACCTTTAAGGTTACTCGTCTATTCCCAATGTGTATGGAAAAATTTCTTTCTCGGCTTATCAATTCTTTCATAAGTATGAGCACCGAAAAAGTCTCTTTGTGCCTGCAGCAGATTTGCAGGAAGTCTTTCACTTCTATAACTGTCGTAATAAGATAGTGCGCTGCTGAAAGCAGGAACCGGAACACCGAATTCAACGGAAGCAGCAACGACTTTTCTCCATGATGTCTGTGCTTTATCAATCGCAGTTTTAAAGTAATCATCTAAAAGCAGATTTAAAAGTTTAGGATTTTTATCATAAGCTGCTTTAATATTATCAAGAAACTTTGCTCTGATAATACATCCGCCGCGCCACATTAAAGCAATACCTCCGAAATTAAGGTCCATTTTGTATTCTTCACTGGCTGCACGCAAAAGCTGAAAGCCTTGTGCATAAGAACAAATCTTCGATGCATATAAAGCTTGTCGAATGTTTTCAATAAATTCATTTTTATCTCCTTTAAACTCAGCTTTAGGTCCGCTTAATATTTTGGATGCTGCAACGCGCTCTTCTTTTATTGCACTGACAGAACGAGCAAAAACAGCCTCGGCAATTGTAACTGCAGGAATGCCAAGATCAAGCGCCACTTGGCCTGTCCACTTGCCTGTGCCTTTTTGACCAGCAGTATCAAGGATAACGTCAACCATCGGCTTACCGGTTTCATCATCCTTCTTCAACATAATTTTGCTTGTAATCTCAATTAAGTAGCTGTTCAATTCTCCTTTATTCCACTCAGCAAAAACATCATGCATTTCTGAAGGAGATAAACCAAGCACGCTATGCATCAAATAGTACGCTTCGCAAATCATCTGCATATCACCGTACTCAATTCCGTTATGAACCATTTTAACAAAGTGTCCGGCACCTCCGCTGCCTACCCAGTCGCAGCATGGAGTTCCATCTTCAACCTTAGCAGCAATTGCCTGCAGAATCGGTTTTACCAAAGGCCATGCTTCAGGATTTCCGCCAGGCATAATTGAAGGACCCCATAGGGCGCCTTCTTCTCCCCCGCTTACTCCGGTTCCTATATATAGTATACCAGTATCTTTAAGATCGTTCATTCTGCGGCTTGTATCTTCAAAAAAAGAATTGCCGCCGTCAATTAATAAATCACCTTTTGAAAGATTAGGTTTCATTTCATTTATTACAGAATCAACAGGTTTACCTGCCGGTACCATTATTAATATTTTCTTAGGTGATTCAAGTCCGTCAATAAATTCCTTTAATGAAGTTGTGGCAATAATATCTTTTCCTGCAAGATTTTTATTAATTTGATTAACTTTTCCTGTGTCGGAATCTAATCCCATTACAGAATAACCGTTTCGTTCAACGTTCTGGGCAAGGTTTTGTCCCATAACTCCAAGTCCGACAATTCCAAATTTTTGTTTTTTCATTAAGATATTCCTTTTTTCAAATATTAAGTCATTAGTAAGATTAATTAAAGATAATCAAATAATGATAAAATAAATGTGTTCAGGTTTTCATTTTAATTATTTAGATCCGGGAACTTACTTCTTCCACCAGGGAATTTCCGGTAAAAGCTTGTCAAATTCTTCAATTAATTTAGCTTCATATGCATCAGTATATTCGCCTTTTGCAAATTTATCGGCAGCCTCTTTAAAGAAAAATTCCCACGAAGACTCTTCATGCCCGGGATTTATCGGGAAAAATTTAGCACTATTTGCTCTTGCAGCTTTCATATCTCCCGGAGCATCGCCAATCATAAGAACGTGATCTTTTTTATACTTTCCATCCGATGCAAGATTTATATGTTCTTTTTTGCTTCCCATTTCCTGACCTGCTATAACACGAACATACTGTGCAATTTCATGTTCTTCCCATTCCCTTCTTAATGCTTCATAAGGTGTAGCCGAACAAACAATAATATCCGCCCAATTAGAAATTTTCTTAAGACTTTCACGTACAAAAGGAAACGGCGGAACTCCTTCTACAACATCAGCGATCATTGCATTTACAGCTTCACTCCAAACCAATGCATTCGTTAATTCCGGATCCTTAGTTTTTTCAACTTCAATTTTTAACGCCGGATTGCCGAGTTTTGTTTCCCGTTCCATCCAGCTGCGGATTGATTTTACTTCCGGGATTTTTACATTTCTTTTTTTGACTTCCGGCCAGTCATTAAGAAGATCAAACACCATAACAAGAGCCGGGAATCTGTTTATACCTCTCCATTTCGAATAGAGATTTACAAACTCTGCTGCGGACCTGGCATATTTTGATACCGGCTGTAACTTCCAATGTTTTATTATATTCGGGATGAAACATTCTTTATGCTTTATTTCCATGCTGTCGAACGCGCAGCCATCCGAATCTATTGCAATTAAAAATTCATGCTTGGGTTTTAATTCTTTTAACTCTTTTTGCGGATCACTCATATTATTTTTCCTATAATTTTAGTTTATTACTTTTTATAAGTTTGCGGTGTATATGCCGGTAATTTTTTATCGGCAAATACTTTTTTGAAACGAGCAAATCTTTGAAGTCCGTATAGAACCGGAACGCTTACCCAGTCTTCTCCAATCAGAGGTCGGGCATATTTTATAAATTCATCGGTTACATCTATTCTATTTTCTGTAATCCATTCTTTGGGAAATTCCCTTTCTGAATTTGCGACTTTATCAAGCGGAACTTTATCATAATCAACATTATAAATAATTCCGGGGCGGCGAATAAGAGTAGACATAAAACCCGAACCATGTTCTACAGCAATTACAACTGCATTCTGACCAATCTTATATGCTTCGTCAAGATCCACAGTTGATGCATAAATTATTGTATCTCTTTGATCTGTCCCGGGAACCTGTCCTCTTGCTGCTCCTCTAGCTTTAATGCCGGATTTATTTAAATGATTGACAATTACCTGTTGTGCAGTAAACATACTTGAACTGAAGGTAGTATGACCAAACGAATCCTTTAATTCACCTAGATCGCCTACGTCAAATCCTTCGCTGACAACTACAATTACTCTTCCGCTTCGCTTTAATTCGTCATTCACATTATCAGTTAATTGGGCTAAACCTAAACCGGATTCGGGCAAATAAATTTGAAGCGGCATTTCCCGATTAGGATCGGCTAGCCTGGCGGAAGCAGGGATGTAACCAATCTTTCTTCCCATCGCTTGAAGAACAATTACAGGATCCGAAGGCGAAGAGCCCATATTTTCTTCATTAATATTTTGAACTATATTTGCCCAATACCTGGCAACACTGCCGTAGCCCGGAGTATGATCTATCAATTTAAATTCAGAATCACCAACATCGTTATCTATTGTTTTTGAAACACCGATTCCCGTTAACTCCAAGCCTTGTTCAAGTGCAAGCTTTGCGACTTTATTAGCAGTATCCATAGAGTCGTTGCCGCCGATATAAAAGAAGTAACCCACTTTGTGTGCTTTGAATACTTCTATTACTCTGTTAAAATCTTCATGCTGATTAGCTTTTAATTTATATCTGCATGTCCCTATTGAACCTGCAGCGGGTGTAATTCTTAAAAGAGAAATTTCTTCATCATCCTGAATAGATAAGTCTATAAGTTCTTCTTTAAGAATCCCTTCTATACCGTGAAATCCGCCGTATATTTTTTCAAGTTTATCAGGGAACATTTTACATGTTTCAATAATACCTCTAAGAGAATTATTTATTACTGGCGATGGACCGCCGGATTGAGCTATAACTACATTTTTGTTTATTGACATTTTTTCCTCATTAGTTAAACGAATCTCCCTTTAAATGCCCAAAGACCAAGAGCCGGATTTGAGATGTAAAAGATTTTTTCGCCATCCGGCATAATATTAATCCCGTCTTTTAATTTTTCGGGATCGTATTTACTTTTCATTTGATTAAGATCAGCATATTTAAAATTAACACTTTCCATTTCTTCCTTTGTAATGCCGCCGGGGCAGTATGTTATTGAGAACCTGTCCTCCGATGAGCCATGAATTAAATGCGCGGCAGCACTTAAACTATTCTGCAAGTCTTCATTCTCTTTTACAAGCTGAAGAACTTTCGGTGTGTTTACATATCCGTATTTTCTTATCAGTTTATCTATTCCTTTGTCTTCACCGAAATTTTTTAATCCCGGTGCTAGAACGATTAGCTCACCACCATCTTCAATTGCCATACGTGTTCTGTATACCGACTTATTACCGAGCCATGTTGTTTTAAACTCCGAAGGGTTTAAATAAACAACAACTTTTTTCAGAGGCTTTTCAAGCATAACAAAATTAACTTTTAACGAAAGCTCCGCTGCCAAATTAAAGCATTGGATATCATCACCAATAAATAATCCTTTAACGGCAAGATTACCATTATCATCTTTATCAACTACCGTAAGTACATAGACTATTGGTAAATTTTTAGCAAAATGATCCGAACCATAATTTAATACACGCTTAACAGGCGTATCTGCACGTCCCATAATCTTTTCCATTCCGTATGCAGCTCCTAGAAAATGACTTTTATTAATACCTTCCGACCCGCCGGTTCCTATGAAAATATTTTTGTTATGATTTGCCATTCCGATAACTTCATGAGGCACAACCTGGCCGATAGAAAGTATTAAATCATATTTTCCGTCAACCAATAATTTATCAACTTGAATCGGTATCGGATAATCAACTGCATTTTCTGAAATCTTTTTAACATATTCTCCGGGCACTACACCTAAAGTTGAAAGGCCTTTTCTCCAATCATGAACTCTGAAAAGAGATATAGGAGTCTTGCCATACATTATTTCTATTTCTTTTTCAGTCATCGGGTAATGAGTGCCGATTGAAGGCAGAATATCAGTTAAATATTCTTTATAATATTCCCAAGCAAATTCGGTTAATGTCCCCGCAAAAGAATGAAACCTCGTTATATCCGGAGGAACTGCAATAACTTTTTTCCTTTGCCCTAATTTCTCAAACGCTTCATATAATCCATTTCGCAAATCTTCTTTGGAAAGTTTTCCCTCACTCGATCCTTTACTAAAATACAACATCGAATACCTTCAATTATAAATTCTTTCCTTTAAGCTTAATTATGCTTTAACTTAAACTCCGACTGCAGTTCAAGTTTAAGTGTAAGACTAGTTTAAAGATTTAAGTAATTCAATTAACATAAAATTTTACACTCCTGAGTATACATTGAATCCGCCGTCAATAGGAATTACAACACCGGTTACAAATTTAGAAAGATCAGATAAAAGATACAGTACAGTTCCCTGTAAATCTTCAGGCTCACCGAATTTCCCCATAGGCGTAGCGGCAATAATTTTATTTCCCCTTGAAGTAAGACTGCCGGATTTTTCATCAATAAGCAAAAATCTATTTTGGTTGGTTAAAAAGAAACCCGGCGCTATTGCATTAACACGAATATTCATTTTTGCAAGATGAACTGCCAGCCATTCGGTAAAATTATTTATTGAAGCTTTTGCTGCTGAGTATGCAGGAATTTTTGTTAACGGTCTGAACGAATTCATGGATGAAACATTCAACACAATGCCGCCGTTATTTTCTATCATATCTTTAGTTAATATAATTGTAGGAAGTAAAGTTCCGAGGAAATTCAAATCAAATACTTTTTGAAATCCTTCAATACTTAATCCGTAAAAGGTCTTTTCTAATTCATTTAAATCATCTTTCTCCATAAATTCAACCTGGGTTGTGGCTTTAGGTGAATTTCCGCCTGCACAATTTATTAAGATATCGATCTTACCGAATTCTTTATTAATAATCTCTTTTGCTTTATTCAACGATTCTTTATCAAGTACATTTGCTTCCACACCGATTGCAGGCGTTTTAGTTTTTTCAGTTAAACTTTTTGCTGTTTTATCTGCAAGGTCTTTTACAAGATCAAGTACAGCAACTTTAATTCCTACAGCTGAAAGGCATTCCGAAATAGCATTTCCAATAACTCCTCCGCCGCCTGTAATAGCACATACTTTGTCTTTTAAGTCATCAAATGAAAAATTATTCATAATTATTTCCTGCTGGTTTAAAAAGAAAGAAATATTTGTTATTTAAATTTAATAATACTCTATAAAAATTATAAAACCTAAGTTATCTTTTTGAAGCTAATATAATTTTCTTATTTTTTGATCAATATTTACCTTTGAATTTGATCAATATACGATAGATAAAATTTACACCATTTTTATTTATAAAATTGCCATTGAATATTAGTGCAAATATTATTTATGATTCGAGGTACTGAAGGATTTTAATGAAAAATAATTGATTGGAATTATATTTGAAATATTATTTATCGAATGGTTCCGGATGTTTATGGAACTGCTTAATTAATAAATTATAATGAAGGTCTTTATTATTATTTTATGTAATCTTTAAACTTTCCATTAACATCTTGGCATTAGCCGTTAATATATTGTAATTGCCTGATGCGACAGCCATTTTATCAAGCAACGCTGAGCCGACTCCGACTGCACAAGCACCTGCTTTAATCCAATCCCCGGCGTTCGTTAATGTTACACCGCCTGTCGGCATTAATTTTAGATGCGGCATAGGAGCTAATACTCCTTTAAAAAATGCCATTCCAAGAACATCTGCTGGAAATACTTTTATAATATCAGCACCTGCTTCAAAAGCTGTTTGTATTTCAGTTGGAGTAAAGGTGCCCGGCATAGCGGG
>JBJKQE010000147.1:0-4996 GCA_046705645.1 Ignavibacteriaceae bacterium
ACTTTTGTTTGATCTTCTTCATGCAGATAATATTTCCCGTCACCCATAACTTCGTAAGAATTATGACAGTCGATGCAATCCATACCGTTCTCATTATGAATATCTTGTGGAGCTTTGACAAAAATTCATCCATCATCAAGGACTCTAATATTTGTAGTGTCCTTAACATCTTCGGGTTTCAATAAAGTATCATGCCAGCCTTCATAGTTTGTCGATATTCTGCCGGAACGGCTGTGACACCCGAAGCAATGCTGACTTGTAATTTTTATTGATAATGAAGGATGAATAAATGACTTTGTTTGGTCTATAGCTTTTATTGAATCAGTTTTGAATTCTAATAAACTTGTAAGCGCACTGTCGCTGTAATTTAAATGACATGCATTGCAGCCGCCTCCGCGTGAAAGTTGAGTGATTGGTCCTAGCTCTGTTTTAATCCCACCGAGATGACATGAAGCGCAAAGTTTTCTAAGATGATTGTCTGAAGGTGAATGATCTATTTTATTAATAAAATGCAGTTTGATTAAATTATTTGTTTCTCCGAAACCATACCTGTCAACGCTAATCATCCCGGTTAAAGTCGTCATTATAGTTTTGTTTACACGATCAACAATTTCACCGTGGCATTTGGAACTGCCGCAGGTTCTTTTCGCTTCATTTAAATTTCCTGGAATTAATATCATTCCTTTATGAGCATAAGATTTTTCAAGCGTGTAGGGATTGCCTAAATGACATGATACGCATCCGATCGCTTCCGGATTATGTGCCGGTGAAAATCCTTTTGTATTTTGATGACAATAAAGACATCCTTGACGTCTTCCTAAAATTACGGGAATGTTTTTATTTTCTAAATCTTTTTCGGAAACTGTTTTTATATTATCGAAAGGTTCAAATTGAAAATCGGTAACAACCGGATTATTCCATGGCATAACAAATCTCCAGTCTTCACCACGGAAATAATAACCTATAATAATTAGAATAGAATAACCTATGAAAGAAATAAAAATAATTCTTTTTGTAAGTACAGAATACTTTAAAGAAAACTTTGGTATGAATGCAAAGGCTGTCAAATAAGATAAAATTAAAATAATTATAATAACTGGGTACGACAACCAGTGAAGGATTTCCTGTAAACCTAAAAAGTACCAAGGACCTTTCATTATCGGATTTAATCCGTTGTGAAGCGGAGGAGCGAAGAGGTAACCAACTAAAATGATAACCGGTAAAAGATAAAGTATTATCTTTAACTTTGGCCAGATTATTTTTGAATGCTCAACAATAATTATCCACAAGAATATTGTTGCAACCGCAATATGCTGAACGTAAAGGATTTGGTAATCGTTGTCCGGACCTAAGAATGTTAATGATAAATTTTTTCCAATAAAGGGAATATATTCAAACAATGCAGTTATAATTCTTTTTGCTTGAATGCTGTCGGCATCTCCTTTAATTATAAATCCGGAAAGCATTACGAAGAAAATAACCAGCAATGAAAAAGTTAATCTAAGCCAAACTCCGGTTTTTACATTTCTTTCAGTCGATTTATTCAGATGATCATAAATATGAAGTATAGAAAAGATCAAAAATATTTGTGCGCTCCAATAATGAATATTTCTAAAGAGCACACCTCCCGGATTAGTGAGCAGCATATAGCTTAATGAATCGACAGGATTTTTAATATTAAAAGGAATTGCTAAAAATACACCGGAAATTGCAGCTATGAGAAAAGCTGCGAAAGAAATTTGTCCGAATGTGAAAGTAAAAATCTTTGCATAAGAATTCGGTTCGATCTCATCCGTTTTTTTATTACGCAGTAACTTCAACCGTAATTTCTCCGGTTTTAGAATTTATTTTAAAGTGAAGTTTTTTCAAGTGTTTGTCAGCCGGACCTTTAACAACATTTCCAGTTGAAGAGAATTCAGATCCATGACACGGGCAAAATAATATTCCGTTTTCAGTTTTATTGATTTGACAGCCAAGATGAGTACATTTGGCAGAAAATATTTCTATCAGGTTATTATTCTTCGAAACTATTACCGAATCATAAAACGAAATTCCTTGAGGTATGTTATTTGGAATTTTTATCTTTTTAATTTGATCATCTTTTAATCTTGTCTGCTGGGCAGTGGAATACCAGGTGCCTGCTAACGGCAATAAAGCTGCTAATCCCAATCTTTGAAAAAATTGTTTCCGGGAAATATTTTTCCCTTTCCCGTTTTTCCCCGATTCTTTAATAACTTCGCTCATAATACTTAATTTATCGATTCCTGAACATTAATTATTCTGAAACTTTTTATACACAAAAATAGCTTTTTTCGGTCTAATAATTGATATTTATAAATATCAATTATTCTGCCACATTATTATGGCTAAATAATTTAGTTAATTTTATAAATAAAATTGATTTTTAATTTTCAAAGACAAGAATTATAATGTTAATATTCTTTTTGATGGGAAAACTTTTTTTCGATTTTCAGGTTAGATAATGAATTATTCAAATAAAATTTTGATTTTAATTTTTTTACTATTCAGTACTTTTATTTATGCACAAGATAATCAAATTACAATAGCAGTTGCGGCAAATGTTCAATTTGCAATGAAAGAGTTAAAACAAGAATTTAAAAAAGAAACAGGTATAAGTACTGCTATAATAATAGGATCCTCGGGACAGTTAACAGCACAAATTAAGCAAGGCGCTCCTTATGACGTTTTCATTTCTGCCGATTTGAAATATCCTTTAAATTTATTTAAGAATAAATTTGCTGTTGATTCACCTAAAGTTTATGCAATGGGTACTTTAGTAATTTGGACAGTTAAAAAAGGAATTAAGTTAGATGATAATTTAAATGAACTATTAAATGATAATATTCAAAAAATAGCATTAGCAAATCCTAAAATTGCACCTTATGGAGAAGCAGCAATTGAGGCTCTTAATTATTTTGGAATTTACAATAATATCAAAAACAAATTAGTGTTCGGTGAAAGCATTGCTCACACAAATCAATTTATAATTTCCGGCGCAGCTGATATAGGTTTTACTGCCAAGTCAGTTGTAATGTCTCCATCGATGGAAGGGAAAGGTATTTGGAAGGAAGTTAATCCGAGTTCCTATAAAACTATTAAACAAGGATGTGTAATTTTGAAATATGGGTTTGAAAATCATAAAATTGAAACAGCAAAATTTTACAATTTTTTATTTTCTAATAAAGCAAAAAATATATTGATGAAATACGGTTATCAAGTTTCGAGGATAAATGAATAAGTTGTCAGGTAAAATAACTAGTATAAAAAGTGACGATCATTTATCCATTGTTGAAATGGATGTAAACGGAGATACTTTAAAAACAATCATTATCGAAACTGAATCAACTGTGGGATTTTTAAAAAAGGGGACACAAATTAATTTAATGTTTAAAGAAACTGAGGTAAGCATTGCAAAAGATTTTTCCGGTAAGATAAGCCTTCAAAATAAAATAAAATGTGTTATGAAGGAAATAAAGAAAGGAAAATTATTAAGCAGCTTGATTCTTGATTACAAAGGAAGTCGAATTACTTCAATTATAACTTCGGCAGCAGTAGAACAGCTTTCACTTAAAATTGGAGATGAAGTTACTGCATTGGTAAAAACTAACGAAATAATTATAGCACCCGATGATTAATTTTCAACCATTAATATTGAGCTTTGAGTTAGCTTTGATTACCACTGCAGTCTTATTTTTTATTGCTGTCCCCTTAGCTTACTGGCTTGCAAGGAATGAATTAAAAATTAAACCGTTTATCTCTGCTATCGTTAGTATGCCTTTAGTGCTTCCCCCGACGGTCTTAGGTTTCTATTTATTAATTGCTTTTTCACCCGCGCATTTCTTCGGCAGCTTTATTGAAAAATTATTTAATCTCAGACTTGTCTTTTCTTTTGAAGGATTAATATTGGCTTCGATGATATATAGTCTGCCTTTTATTGTAAACCCGATTCAATCGGGATTTGAAAGTCTGCCGGTATCGCTGGAAGAGGCTTCCTACACTTTAGGAAAATCCCAATTCAAAACTTTAATTAAAGTATTATTGCCGAATATTAAACCATCGTTAATTACAGGAATAGTATTAAGCTTTGCCCATACAATCGGAGAGTTCGGCGTTGTTTTGATGATTGGCGGAAATATTCCAGGAAAAACAAGAGTTGCTTCACTGGCTATTTATGATGAAGTGGAATCTCTTAATTATCACTCTGCAAATGTATATGCATTAATATTATTTGCAATAACATTTATCATCTTACTAACTGTTTATGTTTATAATGGTAAATATATGAAAGCCGGAAGACTGTGATAATTCTTGAACTTTATAAAATATTAAAAACATCGGAAGGGGACTTACCGCTTGATGTAAATCTTCAAATTGAGGACGGAGAATTTATTACCATTGAAGGTCCTTCCGGTGCAGGTAAAACTACAATATTAAGAATGATTGCCGGATTGTTAAAGCCCGAAAAAGGAATTATTGATGTCTCAGGAAAAGTCTGGTACGACATTGCATCAAACTTATTTTTACCTCCGCAAAAAAGAAATGTCGGTTTTGTTTTTCAAGATTATTCTCTATTTCCCAATATGACTATTCTTCAAAATTTGGAATTTGCAGTTAATCAAAAAAAAGATCATTCCTTTTTAAAAGAAATAATTGAAATAACAGAGTTGAATGAATTAAAAGATAGATATCCGAATACGCTTTCCGGGGGACAAAGGCAGCGAGCAGCACTTGCAAGAGCGATTATACGTAAACCCGATATCTTATTGCTTGATGAACCGCTATCAGCGCTTGATACTGAGATGAGATTAAAGCTTCAGGATTATATTTTAACTGTCCATAAAAAATTTCATTTGACTACCATTTTGGTCAGTCATGATATTTCGGAAATATTTAAGATGTCCGACCGTGTAGTAAGATTAAAAAAGGGGAAAATTGTAAGTGAGGGGAAAGCAACAAATGTGTTTAATAAAAATTA
>JBJKQE010000148.1:0-10776 GCA_046705645.1 Ignavibacteriaceae bacterium
GTGTAACATTTTTCCAGGTGATGAAAGCGTCCTTGATCATGGTTGAGAGTTTACCTGTGTTGTTTCCACCACCGAGACTTGATGCCCCCGGATCGGACTCCAGACGGAACCTTGCTGAAAAATCCGGCGCAATATCATAATCTGCTGTTAAATAGATCCGTCTGTAATCAAATACGCCCATACCTTTCTCCAGATGTCCGGCGTTCCCTAATGTAGAAGTTGGATTAACTGGGTTAGCATTATCATGATTCACGACGTAATAGTAGTCCCCAAAAAACAGTCCTGAAAATTTAGGAAGATTTTGAGCTTGAGTAAAACTGACTGTCAATAAAATGGCACAAACTAAAAAGGTAAATTTTTTCATAAGTTTTATCTTTAATTTGTTTATAAATTAGTTGATTAATTATTCTTGTGAGTTTTAATTTTTTGCTTTTTTATAGAATGATTAAAAATGTCGGGAGTAATAATAAGTATAAAACTTTCGGCCAGTGTTAACGGATTATTACGCTTCTGTTAATAAATTGTTAGGAAAAGAAGAAAGCACTCAACATGATCTTGTTAAGTGCTTAAATAATAGGAAGGTATATGATCTTAAACTTTAGAAATATTTGTTAATAGATGATAATCTTGTCAATTATTCATAAGAAAAATTTTTCAGATACAAATTAATTTAATTATTAAAGATCAAAAGGATAAACAAAAGAAATTCTAGGCTCAATTCTTTTCTGCGGTTTATAATCAATTACATTATTATTCGAATCACGTATAGGTGTGAACGTCCAGTTGTAAAGCATAGAAACCAGCAGGTAAGGAATCGGTTTATAGCCGAATTCAAAATACATATAAGAATTATTATCTACTTTAAAAATTGCAGATTCATTACCAATATTTATTTTATCATATCCGGCTCTCACAACAAACGGTACTCCTTCAGGAGAAACATTTGCAACCAAGTGAAGATCACCGCTGTTGGGTGTTTTATCAAGTCTTTGATAGCTTCCTATAACATCCAGCACTCCCAGGAAATGCAAATCTAATTCTCCGAATACTCCATTATCAGGATTTGTTAAATTAGCCAGCTTCGTTGCTTTACTTAATGGAACTCCTGTTGATGAGTCTATTTGATATCGTTGTATTTCATAAAATGAATTAAAGTAAGAAGGAATATAATGTGCTTTATTAAATCGTCTTTCAAGTTTTGCAGAAGCATTTAAAATTCCTAAGCCATTAAGATCAACCTGAATTCCGGTTGCGACACCGCTTCCGTAGTTAATAATTTTAGCGTAGTCAGTGTACAAAACTAAATTTAACATACTTGATTTGATAATCGGCAATCCAACATCAGCACCGACTATCTGTATTCTACCTTTATCATCTTCTGTATATCGCTGAAGATTTTTTTGAGGTAAAGTTATTGGACCGGAAGGCGCAACTTCATTAAAAACTACACCTGAATATTTATTAAAATCGACTGCATAAGTTCCGCCAATTTCAAAATTTCCAATTATCGGAACATCCGCCAGAGAACTATATTTTAAAGGACGAACATAAGCTCTTATAGCTGTAACACCGGCTTCTGCAAAAGTGCTGTATATCGATTCGAATCCAAAATTTCCGAAATCGATATCTGTAATTAAACCTATTTTTCGATTATCAATTGAAGGGCTGTTGTTATATTGATACATTATACTGCCGTGACCAAGATTATAATAATCAAGAGCGCCAAGTTTGATGTATACTGGGTCGTGTTTTAAGCCGTATCTTACATATCTAATAATACTTAGATAATCCGACATAGTATTAAAATCTTCTTTACGAATATTTCCGTTTTTATTTATATCGAGATTTAAGTCCAAACCAACACCAAAATTTCCCAAAGCAATTTCCGGCATAATATGGAAGCGGTAATAAAGTTGTCCGTCTATCCAATTTAATCCGAAACCGCCTTCCAGATTCCCTTTTCCTTCTCTCGGATAATTTTCAAATTGATCGTATTGAGCAAATAGAGAAACAGAAAATAAAAATACTGCAAGGATAATGTAAAATTTTTTCATTGGTTAATACCCAATTTTGTTTATGATTTGATATTTAATAATTCAAATATACAATTATCTATCAAATTTATATAAAGTTAGATCACTTCATTTTTCTATTAATAACCCGTATTGAATATCTCTTCTTATCTTACAATTGCCAGCTTCTGTATAACGTTATCGGTCTTATTTCCTTTTTTCATAATAATTTTATACAAATAAACTCCGTTTGCAAGAAGGCTTCCATCCTCATCTCTACCATCCCAATAAATTGTATTAAAGTCATATTTTAACTGAGATGAATTTTTTGTTATTATTTTAACTAATCGTCCTGCTATTGTGTAAATATAAATCTGAAGCTCGTCAGGAAGCTGGGTTAATTTAAAGGTAAAATATGTATAATCTTTAAATGGATTAGGATAATTATAGACGTAAAGGATATGCGGTTCGTTTTGTACTACAAAGTTTTTAGTAAGAATAACGGGTTCTGTTGAATTGCCGGCAGTATTTTTACCAATCACTTGTAAAGTATATTCACCGTCTTGTAAGGAAGGAGAATAATTCACAACCATCTTCGGATTGCTTGAATTAAATTGATACGTAATAACGGAACTATTATTTAAATAATAAACCGGCTGATCATTTATAGTTATACTGATTGATGACGTATCTGTTAAAGGTACTAATGATGAATCATTTAAAGTTATCCTAATTTTAGGATGAGATGAAATATAATCCCCATCCAGGATATTCTGACCGTCAAAAGTTACATTTAAAGTTGGTCTTGAAGAATCCGCTTTAATATAAAATGGTATTGAGAATATATTATTATCTTTATATAGTTCAGGAATTTTATTCCCTGGATCAATAGTTATACTAAATAATCTGCTTCCGCTGCCGCTTGCAGTATTATAATTAACACTAAATAATTTCCTACTGTTGGGATTTAGAGAATCGACAAGAGATTCATAAATTTTTTCAAATGAATTATCCGGTTTTATAACTTCTACCATTACGTTAAAGCTGTCTGCAGGTGATTCACCGACATTATAGACATAAAACCGTAGGTTTTCATTTTCTCCTTGTTTAACAGAATCATTAGAAACCGAAACAACTTGATAATTTGTACCGAGTTCCGGAACTGAATTTAATTTGACTGCCAATTCTTTAATTCTTGGAGATTCTTTTGATTTATTAGAATGAATCTGTGCAAGTATTTTTATTTGCGGGTATTCAATTGGATTAATTTGAGTTAGAGAACTGAATCCATTAATTAAATTTAAAGAAGATAAAGTATCTATTTTATTATTAGATTTTATTCCCAATGGAAATATTCTTAATGAGGCACCGCCCGGAATTTCAGCAGCAATATGAAAACTATCCCAGTGCACAGTATTGCTTATGACAGGAAAAGTAATTGAGCCGGAATCACTTTTGGCAATTATACTTGTATCAATAATAGCGATTCCTTGAAATTGTTTTTTGTAAACTTCAGGCACAGTTCCCGGCGCAGCACCTTTTTTACCGATTATGCACCACGACTCACGATATCTTACACTGTCGATATAAATACTTCCAAAATTTTTTATTTCATTTCTTACAGGGGTTCCACCAGTGTATCCCAAAACCGATTGAGCACCATCATCACAAATTGTCATTGCAATAATTGTCCCTTCAGGCAACCTTTTTAAGTAATTTAATAATGAGTCTCCGGAAGGCGGATTTGGATAAAGAAAATATTTTGTATTATAAGGCTTAAGGGTTACGGAATCAATCAAAGCAGTGGCAATACCCCAATAATATGTGCTTGGTAATTCCTCGAATAAATTATATTGCATAGAACCGAATGAACCGGCAGTATTGCCTGCAGAAGAAATTTTTAATTGATCCTTAACTAATGACAACTCCCACGAACTATCCGCAAAGTTAAAATGAGTATTAGAATATTTAATATCGGCTGTACTGTCTATTGGATTTGTAATAAGCCAGTTATAATTTGATTTAATATTTAAAAATGAATTCGGCTCAGACCATGTTTGAGAATTTATAGACTTTACCCGCCACCAATATCTTTCATCCGGTAATATAGTATTTAGTTCAATTTTCGAAGAAAACAGACCGTAATTTTTTTCAAATTGTACCGGTGAACTAAAATATTGTGTTGTGTCTAATTCAAATATGTATTTGGTGTTTGAAGTATCTGAATTATATGATGGATTTAAAAAAGGAACAGTACCGTTAAATGAATTATAATACCCGTTATTAAATAAACTTCTGAAATTAGTTGAGTACACATTAAATTTAATTGATGCCTGGTTATCATTTTTATAAATCTCATCAATGGTATTTGCACTGTCAAGAATGACACTCAAATTATGTTCACCAACCATATTTTTAATTGGGACATTAATATTTAATGAATCAATAAATAAGGGTATAGGAACTTTAACTTTTTGATCAGACGCTATTCTTCCATTATACAGATCCTTAATGGTAATAAAAATTGAATCATTTAGAACCAGGCCATAATTATGGTAATAAATTTTTACAGCTAAATTATTCGATTGATCTGAAGGATTTACTGTGGCTGGTTTAATATCACCGGCAGATATTTCAAGATTCGGTTTTGAAGGCAGCTTTAAATTTAAAAGGGGATCGCCAAATAAAACGTTGCAAAAAGCGAAAACTTCATTAACATCGTTATAACCATTCTGTTGAAACTGTTCTATTTTAGCTAATACATGAGCTTCTCCCACATTAGTTATGGAATCTTTAAGAAATTGCTGATAAAAGTAGGTAGGGAAATTGACGGCAGTTGAAATATAACCCCAGCTCGAATTGCTTAAATAGCATATTGCTTGACCTTCTGTTGATTCCGAAATGAATAATTCTCCAAAACAATTAATATCAGGTTCACCAAACTTACCGGTTGAACAGCCGAAATCGGATATCAAGGGAAATCGATCTGAATATGAATTCTTCAATGCACCAACGTCGGTTATTCCGTTATCCCAGGTTTGCGTACCGCTATGACCGATGTATGATATGAATAATCCTCCATTATCTATTGCATTTTGAATTTGGGATTGTGAATAAGGACCGAAATTTGTAGGAGGATTAATGGTTTTATAAAAATGATATCCTTCTCCGCCAATTGGTTTTGTTTTAACCATAGAATTAAAAATATAATCGTTTTCACTTTTCAATTGATCTACTTGACCAGAAACAGACGGGTCTCCACCACTGAAAAACAAAAATGTTTTATTCCAATCACTAAAAGGTTTTTCGAGATATTTTTTATATTTATCAAGATAAAAATTTACTTGTTGATCATTTGCTGCCGGGATCCTGCCGATAAACATTTGAGGTATTTCAGCCTGATTTGAATCCCACATACAATACCAGGCATCGCTTACGGGATATCCGTATGAAGGGACAAGATCTTGTTTCCTTACAGCCGGAACAGGAGACCATTGATTTTTATAGTCATAATTTGCATCGCCAATTAAAGTTAAATATGAAGGCCGGGGGCTTGGCCAATTATTAAAAGCATAAAGAAGAAATTTTCTTATTGCTTCAGGTTCGGGATACCCATAAGAAAACTCATCATAAATATCGCTTACAAACACTAAATCAGTTCTAATATTATAATTGCTTTTTATAAAACTATTATAATTATTTGCCGATTTTGATAAAACTTGATTCGATATAATAATATCATCAGCACCTTGAGTATTATTTCTCAAATTCGCGAATTGTTTTTTTGCTTCAAATACTGGTGACTTTAAATATTTATTGGCAATTAAAATATAAGCATCTCCGCCCATTACAGTATCTGTAAATGTTAATGTTTTAAATGTCCCCCCAGAAAGAGTAAAATTATTAAATCGAATAGTGTCCGGTTTTACTTTATAAAGGATCAAATTTGTATCCGGTTGTATAATATTTGTAATTTTTATAACTCTGAGTTTTGATGTTAAAGTATCGGGAAATTTAAAATAGAGTGAATCATTTATTGCGTTAGTATATCTATAATATTCTATATCAACCCAATCTAATAGTATTTGCTGAAACGTTGCACTAGTGGGAAGATCCATTATATTTAAAGTATTAGAACCTTCCTTTAGATCATTTGAGGAAAGAGTAGAAAAAAGATTTGCTGTCTGTTTAAAATTAAATGTGATTGAATCTTCAATTGTTCTGGTATTTACCCCAGTTCCAACTCTATGGGCGTTTGTTGTAACATCAGAAGCATTACTAATTAGTCTTACGTATGTTTTTAAATTAGAATTGGGAACTATGTTTGTAGCCTGAAACGGTAATGAAATTGTTCCATTAGTTCCTAAAACCTGCCACGTCCAAACTTTATTTTCCTGCCAATATGGAAACTGAACTCTTGGAATAACTGAATCATAATACCAAAGCCTTACATCACTTTCAAAGTGTTGAAAGTTTAAATAGGAATTAAGCGTATCTTTTATTGAAGAATTCGAAGTGGAATCTATTCTTATTCTTTCTCCTCTTCCTCCGCCCCAGGTTAGCCAGACAAATGTTGTATCGGTGTATCTATTCATATAATTTAAATAATCAACGCCTTGAGGGACAATTTGTCTATAATTAGGCGAACCGTAATTTTTTTCTGCCCAAAATTCTATATAATCATTCTGCGAAAAATATCCCGACTGATCAGTTTTTAAAGATAACGGAAGTTCTTTCCCTTTACAGAATATTTTAATTGATGCAGGATCAATTGCCGATGGATTTAGTCCATAATTAACCAAATCACTGTAACCTATTTTATAAATACCATCAGCAGGAATTGCAAGCTTTATGTATTGATTAGAATAATTAATCCAGTTTCCAGTTGTATCAGCAGCAGTGAACATTTTTCTATATGAACGAAAGCCTTTTGCTTCACTATAATTAATTATAGTGTGTTTAAGAATGCTGTCATAAGGGGCAATTGCAGAATTATTTACCGGGAAAGATATTACACTGGTGTAATTTACATTAAGATTTGTACTTAGAAGTAATTTCACCTGCTTTAATTTCCAATTATATGAAGCTGAATTAATCTTAATTACAACACAATAGTAATTACGAATCCATGTATATCCTAAAATTTCACTTTCAACGGAAGGATATTGATCAGTTTGGAAATATTCAGGTTTTAGTGTTTGTTTTTCATAACTTATAGTAGAGTCGTTTCGTTTTATAACAGCGGGATTAACTTCCACATTATTATCCGAATATGATTGATACTTCTGATCACTCAATTGAATACTGGCTTTACTTTCAGGTGGAATAGCTACAAAAACAACTTTGGAAGGAAGCGTTGGTGAGCCTGGTTTGGAAACATCTTCAGCTTTAGGGAAAAAAAGTTGGGCTGTCTCTTTGCTTTGAATAACACTATAGTCCGCAATAAAAGATAGTTTAACCGAAAAAGAATTATTTCTGACTGAAATATTAGATTCTTTCAATTGCGCGCTCACAAATTTTGCAATTGAAATCACAAGTAATAATATTAAAATGTGAAAATATTTACTAAAATTATGCTGTTTTGATAGTCCATAATTTCTTTTCATCTTAGAAAAGTTTCCTAATAAAATTTCATAACAATCAGTTATAAATTATACTATAAATGACAATATGGTTCTTAAAAACTATACAAGCCTTATAACTAAAATAAAGGACATGCTACTAATCTAAGTTAACAATTCACGAAAAATATTTACCAAATAAAAAAAAGTGAACCGGCAAGACCGGAATTAAATATCTTTCCGAACCTACATAAACGACAATAATTAGAATAAAATAAAAATACAATATTAATAAGAAATATTTAAGGCTCCTGCTATTAACTCTGCCATTTGTTGTAATCAAATACAATCCGCTGATTAAAACCAGCAAATAAAAAAAATAATTTGCAGAAAAAAAGGCAAAGCTGAGAAAAACCGGAGAGACATAATTTTTTGTTTCCTTCAAACTCCATGTAACTGAACTATCCCCTCGGTAATAAGAAAATAAAATCTTTTTTGGCAATCTAATTAAAGATTGAATAGGATTACCGATTATATCTCTAATTCCTTCAGAATAAGCTTTACTGCTTGCTTCAGTTTCAGAAATGAAGGTATTAAATTTAAAATCGAAGTTTATCCCGCCGGATGAATTTTTATGATTACCCATTAAAAAATTACTGCCGCCATTTGTAGAAATTGGTACAAATTTGTTGAATACCTTATAATTACGGTATGTCCAGGGTGCAATAACCAAACAGAAAAAAAACATTGTTAAAAAGATATATTTTATAGACTTAGCCGAATTGTTAAACTTAATATAATATGCAACAAAAATTAAAGGTAATAATAGTCCAACAGGTCTCAGGTAAGATGCTAAACCAAGAACAATTGGGATAAGGACTGCAGGAATTATTTTATTTTTTCCTTTTAATATTAAAAGCGCTGCCAACCAGATTAAAAATGTAAATGGATATTCAGTCAATACACAATTTACACTAAACAAATTATTAGGATAAATAGTAAATGCAATTAAAAAAATAGCCATACCTTTTTTTGATAATTCACTTTTAAATAAAAAATAAAGCACAACTATCAATGAAGAAGAAATTATAATATTAAATAATTTTATCAGTAATAAGTAATTGGAGGTTAAGAACATCAATCCGCTTAAAACCGCAGGCAGGCCAATAGGCCAATAACTTGTAAGGTGGCCGGTTGGAGATGAATAAGACCCAGAATAAAATAGTCGAACCGCCAAATCGATATAATATTTACTATCTGCAATAGGAATTGTTTTTACATTGAATAAGATATATAATTGAACTACCACATTAATAAGTATTACAATAATTAAAACCAGTTTTTCATTTTTAATATAATCTAATAACTTTTTAACCCTGTCATAATTCAAAAGAATTAAAAGTAAAACTAGTGTGGTAAAAATAATCGGGAATTCAAGATATGAAAAAATTCCACTGTAGTAAGTTTGATTTATAGAATTGTTAAAATTTTTAAAATGTGACAATAAGAATGGCTTAAAGAATATTTCATAAGTAGATAAAAAAAGTATATTCACAATAAATAAAAACAAAAATAAAAGTTTGATCTTGGGTCTATGAAAATTAACTATGTTGCTCAGAATATTCACTTAAATTTCCTAAAATTCAGCATGACGCTGTTCTTTAAGAACAAAAAAAACAAATAAAGGTATACCCAAAATATATCTCTTCCACAAACGTTTCGGCTCAGTAATTAATCTAAAAAACCATTCTATTCCCAAATTTCTAAAAATCTTGGGTATTCTTTTTACAGTCCCCAAATAAAATTCCAGGAAATTTCCTACGCATATTATTTTTTTGCCTTTTATATTTTCATTTAATTTTGATGCGAATATTTCCTGTTTAGGAATTCCCATTCCGATAATTATGACATCAGGTTCGGCCTTTTTTATATTATCAATAATTTCATTTTCAACTTCGGAATCAAAATAGCCGTTTTGATAGCCGCAAAAATTGAAACCTTTGTTTTTAAATTCCTGAATTCTATCTTTTGAGAAATCACCGCCTATTATAAACAGCTTTTCTTTTGCATTTCTAATATGCTCGAATAATTTTTCATTTAAATCAGAGGCGTTAAATCTTTCAATATTTTTTTTGTTAAATAATTTTAGAGCATAATAAATACCACTACCATCCATATATACGTTAAATTTTCCATCAAGAATTTTTTTGTAATTAGAGTTTGTCTTGTACAAATTAAAGCAATGCTGGTTTAAATAGGTCAATAACAAGTTCATATCTAATTCATGATGACCTTTAATTAAGGAAATTACTTCATTTTCAGTTGTTAATATTTTACCTTCCTTTAAAATCATTTTTCAAGCAAGTCTGAATATATTTTATCAAGTCTTTTAAAATAATTTTCACTAGCATTAAGAATCTTCACCTTTTTAAAAAGATTATTTGCAAGAGTTTTCCCAATCTCAGGATTTTCAAGTATATAAATAATTTTTTCTGCAAGGCTGACTGTATTCTCCGGTTCAAAGAGCAAGCCGCTTACATTATCATCTATAAATTCACCTATTCCGCCGGTGTTTGAGCCGATAAAAGGTTTTTTCATCAAGCCTGCTTCAAGCATTACGTATCCCAAGGATTCTAATCTTGATGGCAGAATTACTAAGTCTGCTATTGAATAATACACGAATGGATTTTCAACAGTCTTTAACAATTTTATTTCTTCAGGTAAATTTTCATAACTGAAATTTAATGTATTATCGCAACTCTTTCCGAGAATTATTAAGTAGGTATTTTTCATCTTTTGTCTTAAAACATTAAAAGCATCTATTATTATATCCACACCCTTAATTTTCGATATTCTACCGACGAAAAGTAATATTTTAGCTGATGAAGGAATACCTAACTCAGTTTTTATATCCTGTTTATTTAAATGATTTAGATTTTCAAATTGCTCAATAAAATTATACATCATAAAAATTTTTTTATCAGGTACATTAAATTTGGTTTGAAGCATATATTTTACTGAATTACTAACAGCAATGATTTTATCTGATTTAAAACTGAACCTAATTTTTCCTTCCACCAAACTATGGACTGTGGTAACAGTTTTAATATTTGATTTCCTGGAAACTAAATTCGCTAAAAATTCAGGATAACGATGGTGAGTGTGAATTATATCTATTTTATTTTCAAGACAAAATTCCTCTA
>JBJKQE010000149.1:0-4171 GCA_046705645.1 Ignavibacteriaceae bacterium
TTCAAAGCCGGAATTAAGTTCGGGAAATATGATTCAAAAGGATTCAGCATAATTTTTGGATATTATTCCGGGAAAAGTATACACGGTCTATTTTATTATTTAAGTGAACATTATGCTAGTTTAGGAATTAATTTCGATTTGTAAAATGTCCGATTATAATTACATATACCATGAACCTGATAGTATAGAAGTTATTAAAAAGGATAAGAAAAATTATTTTATTCATTCTTCGCTTTTTATTTTAACCTTTATTACGACTACAATTGCAGGCGCTCAATGGATCACCGGTATATACAATCAGTATCATTATTCGTTCTTTTTAATAGGATTACCGTATTCTATTTCTATTATGTTTATAATTTCATGTCATGAATTCGGACATTATTTTGCGGCGCAATATCATAAAATAAAATCTACTCTTCCGTTTTATATTCCATTCCCGCCTGTTCCGTTCTTTTTAAATTTCGGAACAATGGGCGCCGTTATAAGAACTAAATCTCCGATATATTCTAAAAAGGCTATGTTTGACATCGGTATTGCCGGACCGCTGGCAGGCTTTGCAGCATGTTTAATCGTTCTGATATATGGTTTTACTCATGTCCCCGGAGCCGATTATCTTATAACAATTCATCCGGAATATTTTTCAACCGGGGTTGCAAGCGCACCGGTAGAAAAATTAGTTTTCGGAAATACACTGCTCTTTTCTTTTTTAAAATTGGTTTTTATTCACGGTTCGCAAGCTTTCCCGCCTATGTCGGAAATATACCGTTATCCTTATTTATGTGTGGGCTGGTTCGGTTTGTTTATTACTGCAATGAATATGATTCCGGTTGGCCAATTAGACGGAGGGCATATTGCATATACAATGTTTGGAGAAAGAAATCATTATAAAATAGCCGTTGTTTCATTTGTAATTTTAATTGTTTTGGGATTAATAGGATTTGCGGAATCTTATTTTGAATTTAGTACAAGTTTTGGCTGGGTGGGCTGGCTGTTATGGGCTTTACTTTTATTTTTTATAATTAAATTAAAACATCCCATAGTGCCTGATTATAATGAATTGGATGGAAAAAGGAAAATTTTAGGTTATATTAGCTTTTTAATTTTAATTGTTTCTTTTTCTCCCAATCCGTTTATGATTACATTAGGGCAATAATTTTGAGTAGATATTTTTTTACCTTGAGGGAAGTATCTGAATAATAAATATTTATATAGATGAAAAAATTATTTTTATTATTAATTCCCATCCTTTTAGGGGGATGCAAAAAGAATTTTAACGGTATTGTTGATAACCAGCCTACAAGTTATCAGGTTAAAGATATTATTACGGCAGATCAATTTACTTATGCACCATATGATTCTTTAATTACAATCAGCATTACGTTAAATTCTCCGGTAAACGTTAAAAGCGTTTTTGCAAATGTGTATGACCCGGATAATAATCTTTTAAATAATTCTCCTGTCGAACTATCGAATAACGGAAATACTACCAATGGCGGTAATACTTATTCAAATAAATTTCCGTTAAGTCATTATTATCCAAAGGGAACTTATCAAATCCAATATTTTATTACGGATAATTCAAACAATACTAATTTAGCGGCTGTCCATTCTTTTGTATATGATAACGGGCAGGCAAATGCGTCGCCGGTAATTTCTAACTTAGTAATGCCTGATTCAGTTTCTTTTGGAGAGTCTTTTATTTTTAGTGTTGCAGCTAGCGATTCTAATGGGCTTAACGATATTTTGACTGTATTCTATAAATTATATCGTCCTGATGGTTCACTCGTAACAAATGCTCAAGGTATTTCCGAATACCCGCTTTCTGATAATGGTGATTTCAGTATTACAGGTGATGATAAAGCGAACGACGGCATTTATACTAACAAACTTACTTTCCCAAGCGGACAACCGGCCGGTACATGGAAATTTGAGTTTCAGGCAAAGGATAGAAGCGGATTATATAGTAACATTATTACTCACAATATTATAGTTAAATGAAATTAATATTTAATCTTTCTTTTTTGTTCATAATACTTTTATCTGGTTTGTCCTTCCCGCAGATTTCACCAAACTCCTTTTTTCTAAACTCAGATAAAAAGATATATAAACCTGAAGGAAATTCTCCAATCTCAAGTAATAGTATAAGTGATATTTTAACAATTGGTGATACTATTTGGATAGGTACAGGACAGGGTGTTAGTTATTCTTCTGATAATGGAAATAGCTGGACTAATTTTACTAATGATAAAACTTTCGGAACAGAAAGTATTTCTGCTATAGGATACAACAACGGAATTTTTTGGGCTGCCACTGCTCTGGATACAAATACAGCCCAGGGCGTTATGCCGAAGGGTGATGGTTTGAGATATACATCGGATGGCGGGAAAAATTGGACTTCAATTCCCGAACCGGTTGATAATAAAAATGATACTATTGTTACTTATGGGAATAATAATCTAAGAGCTCTTCCTGTCACCGTACCTATAAACAATTTGATTTATGATATTGCTTTTACGCCCGGTACAATATGGATTGCAACTTTTGCAGGAGGATTAAGAAAAAGTACAAATATGGGAAAAACTTGGCAGCGTGTTGTACTGCCCCCGGATTATTTAGATGAAGTTAAGCCCTCTGATACACTACATTTCTGTATGCAGCCGGTATCCGGTTCATTTTGTTCTGAAAATAACTTAAACTACAGAGTATTTTCCGTAATTGCCCCAAACGATTCAACTCTTTATGTCGGTACTGCCGATGGAATTAATAAATCTACCGATAATGGAATTAGCTGGGTAAAATATACGAATACAAATGAAACCAATCCCATAAGTGGAAATTTTATCGTTGCATTAGGATACCAGAAATATAATAATACAATTTGGGCTGCTTCATGGCCTGCGGAAGGTGCAAGTGAATTTTATGCCGTAAGCTTTTCCAGCGATGGAGGCGCAAACTGGCAGACATCTCTTAATAGTGAAAAAGTACATAATTTCGGATTTATAGATAATGAAAATCAGGTAATTGCTGTTTCGGATGATGGCGCATTTAGGACAAAAGATGACGGAACTAATTGGATTTTACCTAATTCAATAGTTGATAAAAATACCGGATTAACATTGAATACTACTGCATTCTATGCTGCAGCTTTTGAAAATAATTATGTGTGGTTAGGTTCCAGTGAAGGACTTGCAAAACTGGATGAATCCGGCGGTGCAATGTGGAGCGGAACCTGGGATCTTTATTTTGCTTCTCAGCCTTTAACTGCAAGTAATGATGTTTATGCATACCCAAATCCATTTAATCCAAATATTGATATATTAAAAATTAAGTATGAAATAACTGGTTCAAGTGAGCCTGTTACCATAAGAATATTTGATTTTAGTATGCATTATGTAAGAACAATTATACAAAATGTTTCGCGCGGCGCTGTACATTCGGTAGATCAATCCGGCGGAGTTATAGACTATTGGGATGGAAAGGACGCCGATGGCAAAACAGTTCCAAACGGAGTTTATTTTTATAGAATTGATATCGGATCGCAGGATCCCATTTATGGTAAAATTTTGGTAATACATTAAGAGGATAATTTGAAAAGACTTATTATTATATTCATTTTATTTTATTCTGCTGCTTTATTAGCTCAGCCTAAATTTACCGAAATTAGCAGTATGCCGGGTGCATTTTCCAGAATGGGATTCGGTGCCAGAGGTATGGGAATGGGAAATGCTATGTCTGCTGTAACTGAAGGAAATCTCGTTTCATACTACAATCCTGCTTTATCTGCTTTCCAGGAAAATAATTCATTTCAAACATCATATTCCATTCTTTCTCTCGATCGTTCATTAAATTTTCTAAATTTTACAAGACGATTTGATTTTTATTCAAAAGATTCAAATGATAAATCCAATGAGCCAAGATCAAGTGCCGGTGTTAGTATTGGATTGATTAATTCCGGTGTAAGCCAAATTGACGGCAGGGACAATGACGGGAATAAAACGGGTGATCTCTCAACTTCCGAAAATCAGTTTTTCTTAGGCTTATCAAATAGATTTTCAAGGAAATTGGCAATAGGCATTTCTGTTAAGTTTTACTATTATAAACTCTATGATAAAATTTCTTCAACCGAGCTCGGTTTGGATCTGGGAGCGTTATATAAGATTAATGATGC
>JBJKQE010000150.1:0-3520 GCA_046705645.1 Ignavibacteriaceae bacterium
TTACATATTAAACGACATGTATTATGCGGCAGCGCGGAATGAACTGTATGCTAAACAAGGTCGTGCAAGTACAAATGATATGTTTGAGATGACACATACTCTATTCAAAAAAGACACAAGTATGATGAATTATTTCAACAATAAATTCGCTGATGCAAAATGGAAACATTTTATGGATCAACCGTTTATCGGATACACAAGCTGGAATCAACCTTTTAAAAATAATTTGGATGCTATTCAACTTTCGAAAATTAATATCCCGGATTCAGCTTTGATGGGAATTGCTGTTGAAGAATCTGAAAATGCATGGCCAGGTTCTGAAGGTGAGCCATCTCTTCCAAGTTTTAATCCTTTTGGCGAACAACAGCATTATATTGATTTATTCAACAAAGGGAAAATTTCTTTTAATTACACCGCAAGTGCAAATAAACCCTGGATAAAAATATCTTCTCCCGAAGGAAAAGTTCATAAACAAACAAGACTTTGGATCAGTATAAACTGGAAGGATGTTCCTAAGGGATCTACTGCCGGGTTTGTAAAAGTTGAAGGAGGGAATCAGAAAATATCTGTTAATGTTAATGTTAATGTATCGAAACTAGCAGATGTTACTCCAAAAACACTAAAAGGTTTTATTGAAGGGGATGGATATGTATCTATTGAAGCGAAGAATTATTCCAATCGATCGGAAGAAGCTAAATACCAGTGGATTAATATTCAAAATTACGGCAATACTTTTTCAGGAATGAGGGCTTCTGCTCCGCCGAATGCACGGGCAGCTGTACCCGGTAAAAATTCTCCTTACCTGGAATATAAGATGTTTCTTACAGATACCGGCAGAGTAAATGTTGAAGGGGTTTTCAGTCCAACACTAAACTTTACTCCAGGGCGCGGACTTAAGTATGCTGTTTCAATAGACAATTCCGCGCCTGAGATAGTGACACTGGTTCCGGAAAATTTTGAAGTCGATTATAAATCAGATTGGGCTAAGACAGTTATAGAGAATTCCCGGAAGAGTTCTTCTTCTTTTACGATTGATAAGCCAGGCTATCATACTCTAAAAATTTGGATGGTAGATTCTGGAGTTGTTCTTGAGAAGATTATTGTAAATTGCGGAGGGCTTAAGCCAAGTTACCTTGGTCCGCCGGAGAGTTTTCACAAAGATGTAAATAATTAAAAATAATAATTATTGTATGATTAAAAATTCAAAGGTCAAGTTAATACGCGACATTCGCTTTCCGAATAACTGGAAACGGAGAGTTACAAATGAGTAGATTTTTTACTCCTTTTTTATCACTTATTTTTATATTCTCCGTTTCACTTGGCCGACCTACGGTTAAAGGCAACATACAAAAAAAAAATAATTTTCCTGAATTTTCAAATCCGATTTTGTCCGGCTTTTATCCTGATCCGAGTATTTGCAGGGTCGGAAGTAATTATTATTTGGTGAATTCTACATTTGCCTACTATCCCGGCATTACCATATTTCAAAGCAAGGATCTTGTTAACTGGAATTTAATTGGATATGCTTTGGATAGACCGGAACAGTTGGATTTAGACAGCGCCGGCGTCTCGAGAGGACTATTTGCACCTGCAATAAGGTATCATAAAGGAATTTTTTATATTACCTGCACATTGGTCGATAAAGGCGGTAACTTCGTTGTAACTGCCAAAAATCCCTCCGGTCCATGGTCAAATCCGGTCTGGCTTCCTGTAAATGGAATTGATCCTTCTTTGTTCTTTGATGGAGATAGTGCTTATTTAATTTACAACAGCATTCCTCCCGATAACAAACCATTGTATGAAGGTCACCGGACAATTCGGATGCGTGTGTTTGATATCAGCAATCTTAAATTAAAAAACGATGAGAAAATCCTTGTAAACGGCGGAACCGATATCAGCAAGAAACCGGTTTGGATTGAAGGTCCTCATATCTTTAAAAATGATAATTCCTATTACTTGATTGATGCGGAAGGCGGAACAGCTGAAAATCATTCCGAAGTTGTTTTTAGAAGTAAGAATATCTGGGGTCCGTATCTTTCATATAAAAATAATCCGATTCTTACTCAGAGAAATTTGAATCCAGAAAGAAAGAATCCGATTACCTGCACAGGTCATGCTGATTTTGTAGAAACACCGGAGGGAAATTGGTGGGCGGTATTTTTAGGATGCAGACCATATCCTCCGTATAAAGAAGATTATTTTAATACCGGCAGGGAAACTTTTTTAGCACCTGTAAAATGGATAAAAAGTTCAGACGGGCTATGGCCGATAATTAATCCGGGTAACAAAATAGTTCAGTACCATTATCCTTATCCTCTTAAACCAAATAAAGAAAACGGAGAAATTACATACAGCGGCAATATCAACTATAAAGATGATTTTAACTCAAGCAAGTTAAATATCAACTGGATGTTTTTAAGAACACTTCGAAATAAGTGGTACAGCCTTTCGGATAGGAAAGGATTTCTTACAATAAAACTTAGACCGGAAACCTGCAGTGGAATTATGAATCCGAGTTTTGTTGCACACCGTCAGGAGAATATAAATTGTTCGGCTAGTACGGCAATTAGTTTTTCTCCCAAAGCAGGGAATGAAAATGCCGGGTTATTGATTTTTCAGAATGAAACTCATTTTTATTTTTTGTGTAAATCACTTAAAGGCAACATTCCGGTTATTCAGCTTTATAAATCCGGGAAGGATGTTTCATCAAATGAGATGGAATTATTAGCATCTAAAAAATTGAGTGAAAATCAAAATAATAAGGCACTAAATTTAAAAATCGAAGCAGAAGGCGGTTCTTACTCATTTTATTACTCATTTGTCCCCGGCCAATGGACATTGCTCAAAAATAAAATTGACGGAAAATTCTTAAGTACTAATGTTGCGGGAGGATTTGTAGGATGTATGTTTGCATTATATTCTACTTCACTCGGGAAGCCAAGCACAAACAAAGCCTATTTTGATTGGTTTGAATACAATGATGATGATGAAATTTATAAATAACCCTTTTTACGGAATATATTATGAAACTTATTTAATGGATAAAAAATTTTTAATGGTACCGTTGACTTTTGTAATCTTAGTCTTATACTCATACTACTCTTTTATTGAATGATTATAAAATGGATAATATCGTTGATCAGATAGGAATTTGTATTGAAAGAGGTAGGTTAATAAAACGTCACCTTATCCTGGGGATATGAAAGGACAGGAAGGTGCAGATGAATTATCAAAAGCTGCGTTGGAATCTTCAATAACTCCCGACACAATTTTACATGCCTGTAATAACGGTATGAAATGTATCGGTGAAAAGTTTAGCCGGAGTGAAGTATTTGTACCTGAACTTTTAATGGCAACCAAGGCAATGAATGCGGTTATGGTGCATTTAAAACCATTTTTCCAGACCGGTCAAGTGAAAGCAAAAGGAAAATTTGTTATCGGAACAGTTGCTGGAGATTTGCACGACATTGGAAAAAATCTTGTTGCAATGGTAGTCGAAGGAAACGGATGGGAAATTGTA
>JBJKQE010000151.1:0-5774 GCA_046705645.1 Ignavibacteriaceae bacterium
CGTTCAATATTCTTTTGAACTCTCCTGCTTCTTTGTAGGTGGCTCTGCTCAGGTTGACTATTTCAACCACGATATCTTTAATTACTATTTTTCCAAAATCTTCCACTTTGGCCCTCGAATTTTTGTTTATTTAATATTTAATCGTCTTATAAGGTTAGCCAATTATCGTACCAGAAGAATACCTTTTAATTTTAAAACAAATAAAAACTTTTGCACCGGCAGATTGTCTCAAATTGATGAGATCTAAAAACATAAAACAAATTAATACAGTTAAATTTTTATGGTTTAAACCAATAGATGATGGTTCCGAATTGAAATAATATTTTTTAAAAATACTTGATAATGATTAAACAGTTAAAAGTTTTGAAATATAAAGAAAAAATAACATTTGTTACTTAATAAAAATTTTTAATACTCTAAATTATTAGTTACTGTAACATAATATCTTGAAATAAAATAGCATAACATGCTATGAAATAATATATTTTATATTTTTTATAATGTATAACTACATATAAGCGCTGTATTTGCTTTTAATTTAAATATTAATTATTTTCACTTCAGACATTCTATCATATTATTTTAAATTGGCACATTAGTTGAAGTAAAAGGTGCATCCATTAATAAATGTGGGTAGCATTTTTCAACATTAATAATAAAATATCTATTTAATCAACAGTTAAAATTACAGAAATGAAAAAGTTATTATCAACCCCGCCCTGTTACTTTCGGAGTCTAGTTCTGTATAGACCCTGCACAAAAAATCTATTAAATACAGTTGTTAAGTTTACCTTAATAATATTATTTATTAGCTTTTCAGATATTTTTTCTCAAACAACTGTTTTCTCGGACAATTTTGAACACGGTAGCGGTAAATGGACTTTTCAGGGGACATGGGGGTTAGTAAATAGTAAATCATATTCAGCCTCTCACTCTCTTTCCACTTCTACTTCAGGTAATTATCAAAATAATCAGAATATTTCTGCAACATTAAAAAATGGTGTTAACTTATCTTCTTATAAAGATGCAGAAATTGAATTCTACAGTCAGTATCAATTAGAACAAGGCTTTGATTACTGTTATTTAGAAATATCTATTGATGGCGGGACAACGTGGTACCAAATTGATTCTTATAATGGATATCTTAATTCATGGACTTTATTTAAATACAATATCGGCAGTTTTGCTGGTAACTCAAATGTACTTATTAGGTTTCGTCTAAAAAGTGATGCTAATGTTAATTATCCCGGAATGTATATAGACGATATACAAATTATAGGGTCGAATACTGACACAACCGGACCATATATTTCTGTACAAAGTCCTTCATTCTATCAAGGAGTCCAGACTCCAGACACAGTTAATGCCCAGATTTTTGATGCTTCAGGTATTCAATCTGCAACACTATATTATAAAGTGGATGGAGGAAATACTAAGGTCTCTGACCCACCATCGGTAAATGGAAATAATTATACATTTATTATACCTACTCAAACTCCCGGTGCTATGGTATACTTTAAAATTGGAGCGGTAGACAGTTCACCTAACCATAACGTAAGCGATACTTCTAAAGCATCACCTAATTATTATATTGCAGGAACGTATCTCAGTTATGACGATGGGACCTCAGATTTCCTAACTTCTTTTAGCGCTGGTAGTGGAGCTGCCGTAAAGATTACGATGCCTTCCGGCGGGAGTAGTACGCTAGTAACTGCACTGCTCAGAAATTATATTGACAGTAGTTATCCGGAAAACGATTTGCTTTTCCACGTATGGGCTGATAACGGAGGCACTCCAGGTACTGATTTAATTACACCCTTTACTGTTACGCCTGCAGCTACACTTACAAATCCATATCCAATGACGGTTATCAATCTCAGACCTTATAGTGGTAATTTAAGTAACCTTACAGGCAATGTTTATATTGGCTTTACAGTTCCCTCTGGACAAGTAAATATTATTCAGACTAACTCGGTCAGCAGTTATCGTTCCTTCAGCTATAATGGTATTTCATGGAGTTCGGTGACCAGTACTGATTATGAAATGAGAGCTATTATTAATGAAGGAAATCCGCTTCCTGTCGAGTTATCTACCTTCTCTGCTTTATCTATAAATTCTGGAGTTGAGCTAAAATGGTCAACAGCTACAGAAGTTAATAATTACGGTTTTGAAGTTGAAAGGAAATCAAATAGTAGCTGGGAAGATATTGCTTTCATACCTGGGCATGGAAACAGCAATTCACCAAAACAATATTCATATACAGATAATAATTTAATTGGCGGAAGCAATTTTCAATATAGGCTGAAACAGATTGATAACGATGGAAAATTTGAATATTCAAATATTTTAGAAGTAACCGCAGTCCCGGCAAAATTCGAATTATCCCAGAATTATCCTAATCCATTCAATCCTTCTACTACTATTAAGTATTATACTCCCCAAAACTCTTTTGTTACATTAAAGATTTATGATATGCTGGGAAGAGAAATTGCGACATTAGTAAATGAACAGATTTCTCCCGGTTACCATGAAGCAATATGGAATGGGTTGGACAGCAAAGGAGTATCGGTTTCAAGCGGAGTTTATATTTACAGGTTAACAGCCGGAAATTTCACTAAGACAAAAAAGATGAATTTACTTAAATAAGGAAAAGATTCCATTCAGTTTAGAAAATATCGGTTGCTTTTTGTTTATATTAAAAACAGGAAGCAGCCGGTGTTTAAAACACTAAAATTTCAGCTTTACAATTCAATTTAATTTTTAAATCAGTCCTCAAAAAACTCTGTTCCGTCTCTGTCAATATAGCCCCATAGTTTTTGGATTCTAACCATAACCAAAGGCCCCCCATCATCGACAATCTCATCATATTTGTTCGGGGTTATACCTTTTCCTTCTTTATCAATTAATCCCCACCAACCGTTCAATTCTACTTTAACAATGCCGTTATGAAATTCGCCGACAGCAGAATAATTATTCTGTATAACCTGCTTGCCGTGGTAATTAATAAACCCCCAGAGACCTCCTTGTTTAACAGCCGCTAAGCCTTCGCTGAAATTTCCAATGCTTTCATATTTTACCTGAGATACCTGTCGACCGTTTGTATCAACAAATCCCCATTTATTATTAAGCTTAACGGGAAACAAGCCCTCAAAATAATCACCTATGCCGTGGTATTGAAGCGGAATAACTTCTTTGCCCTTTGAATTTATTACTCCCCATTTCCCGCCAAATACTTCCTCCTTTTCATTTTTCTTAATGCCGAAATTCACTTTAGCAAAACCGTTGTTAAAATCCTCAACCATATCGTATATTAAATCTGTAATCTCTTTCCCGTCTTCATTAATAAATCCCCATTTGTTATTTAATTTAACTTTTACAATACCTTCTTTAAAATCCCCCACAAACTCATATTTAACTTGAATAACAACCTTTTTATTTTTATCACAGAAACCCCATTTATCTTTTTTCCTATATCTAATTAATTTGGGTGACTGTAAAACCATTTTTTCCTTTCTATTTTTAAAAATTGTTTTTGAACCGAATTAAGGTTTTTCTAAACAAACGTTCGATAAAAGAATTAATTATGTTGAATATAAGAGTAGAATTTCAGTATGAAAATAAGAATTTTAAGATTAGTTTAAAGGACAAAAATAGAAACCATCTTATTAGGAACTAACAATAATAGGTGGTTTTTACAAATTTTTATTTTTACCTAAGCTTATCTTCTGTTTTTCTTATGGTCTTGATATCTGCCTTTCTCCTGGTAACGAAGTACATTTTTTTCAGGAGGTTCTTTTAAAGATCGAAATTGTTCGGGTGTCATTGTTGTCATCTTTTTAACGAAAGCAACAATTGACCATATTTGTTTATTTGATTTTGCGGAACCAAATTCAGGCATGCCTGTCATTTTAATACCGTTTTTAATAATCCAATATAATTCGGATGGTTTCCAATCCACTGCTGCCTGTACTAGTGCTGGAGGTGGAGGATACATTTGAGGGGAATTTTCAGGTTTTTTTATTCCGGGAGCGCCATGACATCCTATACAAGAATGGGTATACTCCGTGAATCCCGGATTAACAAACGAAGTGTCGTTAATATCCGGGGTATTAATTAATTCTGCATGGTATTTTACAGAATTATCAACTGTTTTGTTTATTATCCAACGTGTAATTGAATTATGGGGATTGGTAGCGCCGATATTATAAATTCCTGAATATATATATATAAGAAAAGCAGCTATTATTGCGATCAAAGTACCCACAACTGTAAGGAAAGTTTTCATAATTTCTCCCTTTCGTTAATTTTTAATTCGGTACTTAAAAAAATATAACTACAATACTTCGCAAGAATTTTCATATTTATTTTCATCTACATGTTTGGTAAATAAAATGGTTTAATCTTTCGTAAAATATATAAAAAAATAATTGTATTTTCTTTATATGAGTAATATTTAATTCTTTAGGTAAGTGTTATTCAAAAAAAATTTAAGTAATAAAAAAAGCCGGAATTCTCCGGCTTTTTAAGTCAAATGATTAATATGCGCCATTTCAAAACAATTTGTTATTATCATTTTGATTATAAGTGTAACCGCTATAAAATTTGGCGCACAAATTTCTAACTCTTTCGCTTTTATCAAAACTGGCAGATTGCTTAACGGCAAAGATCGCCTTATCCGAGCCGATTTTTGTCAAAGACAACGCTGCTATTATACGAACATCTTCAGATTTATCGTTATGCAATATTTTCATTAAAGGAATGATTGCTTCGGAAGCTTTATATTCGCCCAAAAAGTATGCACTACTAATCCTAAGACCTAAGTTATCGGATTTTATACCTACCAAATAATTGTTAGTTGCTTCTTCGGATATAGTCAAACTTCTATTTGAGTTTGTATTTTGTGCAAATGTGGAGATTGTGCCTAACAACAATAGGGAAACGGCTAAAACCAAAATATTAATTTTCATTTTAGTACCCTCTTGTTTAATTATAATTAAATGTATTCTCACTTGGTAAGATAATCTTTGTTAGCATTTATGTTATGAATTAATGATGGAAGGTTTTTAAAAGTGATCAAACTTAAAGGGAATAGGACAACGACAGCTTAATATAGTGATTTACAGATTATATAATATATAAAAATGCCGTAAGTTCTACCGGCATTAAATGATAAAATTTACTAAAATAAAACTAAAGTCCCTGGTAAAGGCCTATTACATTTCCGTCAGGGTCTTTAATAAGTGCATATGCACCCATAGCAGGAATTATGGTCTTGCTGCGGAAGATATTGCCTCCCAATTTCTTTGCTTTTTCCAAATAATCTTCAACATTGTTTACTCTTACATGAAATATAGTTGTTTCTCCTTGAGAAACTTTATCTACTTTTCGCAGCCCGATTGTAAAGCCTTTATGTGTATTGAATAAAAGATATCCGTTTCCGAAAGGTTTAAATTCCCAGCCGAACATTTTAGCAAAAAAATCCTTGCCTTTATCTATATCGGTAGTAGGAATTTCTGCGTGTGCTAATAAATCTGATGCCATTTTAAGTTTCCTAAATAATTGGAATAAATAGTTTATTCATTTCGAAATAACTAGAATTTCTAATCCCGGGTTCAAAAATAAAGATATCTTTACTAAGATAAAACTCAAATATTAGTCGGTAAATATTTATCTAAAATAATTGAAAGGCTAAACACCCTTTGTATCCCCTTTAATCATTTGCCAAACTGTTGTTAATATTATTTGAATATCCAGCCAGATAGACCAGTTTTCAA
>JBJKQE010000152.1:0-5194 GCA_046705645.1 Ignavibacteriaceae bacterium
AGGTTACAGAAAGAAGGATTAAATCCAATATCAGCCACCATAGACGGCTCTTTACAGCAGTTAAAGTACTTAAAGGAAGCATGGAATAATTTGATAATACAAAGATGTTTAGTACATATACAAAGACAAGGTTTAAGCTGGTTAAGGCAAAGACCGAAGAGAATAGAGTCGATGGAGCTTCGAGATTTATTATTAAAAGTGTTATACATAAAGACCAAGGAACAGTCGGAGAATTTTATAAAAGGTTTTAAGCAATGGGAATCCAGATTTGGAATATCACTTATCAGTTCAACAAATAGAGGCAAGGTGTTTAGCGATTTATTAAGAACAAGGAGTATGCTAATAAATGCTCTTCCAAATATGTTTAACTATTTAGATAACCCGGAAATATTCAGAACAACAAATGCACTAGAAGGATATTTTGGTAGACTAAAACAAAAATACAGAGCGCATAGAGGTTTAACACCAACTAAAAGAAAAAATTTTTTTAGGTGGTATTTGTTTCTTAAACCTATTTAATTTTAGCAACACAAAATTACTATTATGCCCATTCTTCCATGGTTCTTTTACATTTAATATGACCTTATAAGTATTGTAAAAGTTATAGGCATTGTAACGATATGGTAAGTACCTGCCGCTGGTCCAGTTGCTGTTTTCATTGTAATAATAAAGATGTTGAGGGACGCTGTAGTAAACATCCAGGTCAGGCAGGTAATAATATTCTACATAATCATATCCGGTTGGGCCTTATCCCGGCTGAATATTAAGATTGAAGTTAACATTAATTTTTACCTGTGCATTTGAAATTCCAGTCAGAATTAGAACGACTATTATACCCCCAAAATAACGTATACTCACTCTCCTTTTTATTTTGTAATATCGAAAACAATGCCTATCAGTGCCACAGGATTATCTTTTTCATCCTTAATTACAGAAGTAGAAAGATGGATCGGGAATTCTGTCCCATCTTTTTTCCTATTAATGAGTTCACCTTTCCAGCCGCCTTCCAATGTTTCCCGTAGAATTTCATCATAAGTTACATGCGGGAATTGAGGCCGGACAATATTGATGTTTTTTCCTATTAATTCTTCTTTGGAATAACCGTAGGTTTGAATAAAAGCATTGTTTACAAAAATGATATTGTCGTTCATATCCGTAATCGTAATGCACTCGCTGACGCTTTCAATTGCTTGAGCAAGCATTTTGAGTTTTTCTCCCGACTGGATAACATCGGTAATATCAAGAGCGAATGCAATAATGCCGGCAATTTTATGGTCGGTATTAAGCCACGGGATTTTGTCGGTACGAACCCATCTGACTTCATCCCCGACTGTTACAGATTCAATTATGCCGAGTTTCGGCTTGCCGGAATTAATGACTTCAAGATCGTCGGTAAAGTATTTATCTGATTCGACAGGAAAAATTTCACCTGTTGGTTTCCCTTCTATTTCCTCCACTCTGCGATTTGCAATTTTTGCGGCCGCTTTATTTACGTGAATGAAATTATTATGAGTGTCCTTAAACCATATTGAAGCAGGAGACGCATCAATGATAGTGCGGAGCTGATACCTTTCCGATGTTAATTGGAGCTCAAGTTTTTTACGTTCGGTAATATCCCGAATTATACATTTAAAATATTTTTTGTTTTCCAAATCGATTAGGAGCGTATTAACTTCGACCATGGCCAATGTACCGTCTTTTTTAAGATGTTTCGTTTCAAATATTAACGGATTGCCTAATTTAGTTATGTCGCGCATATATTCAATATCATTTTTATTTTCGGGAGATCTTAAATCATAAATAGAAAGTTTTAACATTTCTTCTCTTGAAAAGCCGTAAAAATTAATAGCGATTTGATTGGCATCGATAATTTTCATTTTTGAGTCGAATAGAATGACAATATCAATTGAATATTTTATAAGGTAGTCTAAGTAAGTTAATATGTCATGCTTCTTGTCGGCCGGATCAATTTTTACGGACTTGGATTTAAATTTATAAATTTGAATAAATGAGAAAAGAATTATTAAAGTCAGTATAATAATTATTACGGTTTCCATATACATAAAATCTAGTTATTATTTAAACTAAATAATAATGAGAGAAACTCCTTTAGTTTAAAATAGTGATAAAAATTTAATTAAAATATAAATAATTGATATTGAATAATAAGACTGCGAAAAACGATAAAACATGAAGTTTTATTTGGCGGTTATTTATTTTTAACTGCAGAATAGTGAAAACAGATATAGCATAAATCAATAATGAAGAATTAAGAATGAACAATTAATAACGGGAAAAGGAACTAAAATGCCGGATGAGAATGTTATGCAAATAAGAAGTTACAGATTTGGATTAAGAATTATTAATATTAATAATAACCTTATCAAAAACTAAAAATTAAATTCTTAACTAAGATTAGCTATAGCTTATTTAAGGAAATTCATGTATACGGAAATTATTTCAATAATATCATCTTCCTCGCAGTAAAAAAATTATTCCCTTTATTATTAGCCCTAATCGAGTAAAAATATACACCGGATGATAAATTTTCTGCAGTCCATCTTATCTTATAATTTCCGGATCTTTCAATACCATTAAAAAGTGTTATTACCCTCTGACCTATTGAATTATATACATCTATTTTTACCTGGCTCTCTTCCGGAATCGTATATTCTATTACCGTGGAAGGATTAAAAGGATTTGGATAATTCTGGTACAGCCTATAGCTTTTTACAGTATTGCCTTCAGCAGCTATATCGGTTATCCCTTTATTAATGCTGAATGTTGTGTCGCTCTCATCTGTTACATTTGTTTCATTTATACTAGTAATTTTTATCTTATATGTTGAATCTATTGGTATTGCAGATGGTACTTTCCAGCTTACGGCATTTGTTCTGGCGAATATTGAATCCGCTATAGCACTTACCGTTGTATTTCCTTTAACTAAATACACATTTAAACTGTCGCTTATATTTGACTCCCAGCGAATTACATATGTTGAGTCGTTTTTCAGTTCTTCCCCTCCGTTTGGAAATATTATTTTTATAAATGGTGATGCCGTTGTAAATTTGTTTATCTCCGACCATTCGCTTGTTCCTGCCTCATTTGTATTATTTATTCTCCAGAAATAGGTTGTGTCATTGACTACTGTATTCAGCCTAAAAGATGTGGAAGTTAAGTCCGAAATATCCTCTGCCAGATTGCTGAATGATGCATCGCTTGAAACCTGAAGATGGTAAGTTTGAACTATGCCTCGTGTACCCCATACCAAAACTACCGGAACCCCGTATTCTACAATTGCACTGTTTTTTGGAGCTATTGGTATCGGAGCGTATGATGAGTCAACTGTTTGGGGTATACCGAATGTAAAATCTCCCATTGTCGATGTAGTAAAAGTCAATTCATTCCTTGATGAATCATAACTAGTTGCTAAAGCAGTAAATGTACTATTACTGTCCGCTCTTGCATAAACTAATGTTTCTTTAGGGTTTGTTATTGCATGATAATTATTTACATCTACGACCACTTCTCCGGTATATGATGTTATACCATTTCCTACTATCTTAAAATAGTTAGATACAAGTATTGGCGCTGTTGTATTAAACTTCGGATTTACCGGAGCATAATTATAACTTGTAACAGTAGCAGATGCATTCAAAGAAGAGCTGAGCTTATTAAATGTTATTTCAACACCCGTTGTATCATTATTGCTGTTAAAACTATACAAACTGCCTTGAATTACATTTTGCGTTACAGATGCTTCCGGCGCCTGACTAACCCAGGGATATTTGTATGCACGATACGAAAACTGACCGGCCGGCAAAGAACATTCAAGTGCTATTGTGTTGTCGGGATGAACTTCCGTAAATGCCGGAATTCCATTCTTGGCGGAAGCATCACCCCAGCCGATCATAATGTTACCGTTGGGCAGTCTTTGCACCGATCCCATTGCATCAGCAAAAATATCCGGATTATGTCTGTATTCCCATACAAGAGTTGCTGTTTTGTTTTGTTCATCTAATTTATATTCTACTGCGCGCGAATACGGTGTCGGTAAATGTTGATTACCATTATCAAATAAGGTTATATCTCCATTAGATAAAATGCCTACATCGTGCTGAAAGGAAAAATATGTGGGTGCATTTTCTGCATGTTCGTTAATAAAAGTAAAATCATTTTGTTTGCCGCCCAGAATCCACATTATGTTTCCTGTTTGACGGTTTATCTTTACTATACTCGAAAGGTGCCTCATTGAAACAAGTATATTGCCGTCATAATCAACGGCTAATGCATTTGCATGAATTAGATTTATAGCTGATGAAGTCAAGTCAATATATGAATCTGTAATCGGCAGATAATCCCAACTGCGCCATTGAAATACCACATTCTTTGATGCATCGAGTTCTTGAACAACAACGCCTGTAACTATAGCATCAGGATTACCTCCGGTTACAACCCGACTCATATCAACCGGTTCCGGATCGTTTGCAAATAATACTGCATGACCATTAGGCAGAAGTAAACAATCATGCCCATTTCCTTTGTAACCATTGCCGCACTGTAAAGTATCAATGGGATTAAACGATGTGTCCAAAATTATCCTTTGTCCATTCCCTTTAAGGTTGTATGAAAGATCTCCATTTGGCTCCATCTTAAATAAATTCGCAGATTCAGGCAGGGCCAAATAATTTACAGGGCCTCCGTCATTACTAAAAATCATAAGATAATTTCCAATTGATGTGTTAACACCTCGTGATTGATTTGTTAAGAAAATATCACCCGGTGCCGGATTGTTTGAAATAACTACTGTCAAACGGGGAAGATTTAGCGGTATAGAATCTGCTGCTGTAACACTTAATAATGATTTATTTTTTTGCGGAAAATTATTCTGTTCATTTGATGTTATATCTGTATTTTTTAATAATGTATTATCATCAATTGGTTTTGATAATGGTGTTGTATTAAATTGGAAAGATAATATAGAAAATCCGATTCCGTTTATTGTTTTAATCCCGGGTTCTATCGTTACCTTAACAATTTCATTTGGTAAAAATTTAACTTTAGGTTGGAATAAAATTGTTTTATTATCATCAGAGAGTTTTATAACTCCCGAATGATTACCACTGATACTTCCATCAATAATAAATTCGTTTTGTGAAAGACTTGATTTATCAATATAATCAACAGATTTTAA
>JBJKQE010000153.1:0-6662 GCA_046705645.1 Ignavibacteriaceae bacterium
TATCAGGAAAAATATATTCGTCATAAAAATAATAATCATTTTAAATTTATTAACTGAAGTTACGCATAATTAATAAAAGTTATCTTTTGTCATTCCGAACTTGATTCGGAATCTTCATTTTTTCAACATTTTTAGATGCTGAATCTTCCAAAGGAATGCCTTTGGCAAAGTTCAGCATGACAATTGCGTAACTTCAGTTATTAATAAAAATTTCCATTTTGTTATAAAATTGTGATGAATAAACTTAAATGATAAATTAATTTAGATTTATATTTAATTCTTAAATTATAACCCGAATAAAACATTACTACTTAAGCGGAAAGCAGCAATGAAAAAAATTTACCTTTTGAGTATAATTATTATCCCTCAAATATTTTTTATAGAAACTGCATTTAGTCAATCTATTATATATGAACCCGGGAACGGACTGCATTTGATTTCTAAACAAGACAAATGGGATTTTCTGTTCTCCGGATATATAAACAGTATATTCGCATACCATAATATTAATCAGAATAACTCTGTTCAGAATTCCTTTTATGTGCACAGGGCAAGGATTGATTTGGAATTTGATTACAATAAAAATTATGATCTATTTTTTGAATTTGAAGCAGCGGGTCAAAGAACTCAAATGGTACTTGCACAAATTCAGGTAAGATTGTTCGACGATAATTATATTATGGCCGGGAAATTTATTAATCCTTTTTCTGCGGAAAATAACCGCTCCACAAGCAGGCTTACTACAATTGAAAGATATTCCGGATTGAATTCAATTTTTCTTTTGCCGGGTTTAGATACTCAATTTGGTGTAATGTTTTTCGGATCTGCTTCAGATCTTAATTACTATTTGAGCGTAACTAACGGCAACGGAGAAGCTGCTCAAAATATTCCTGAAAACAACAATAAAAAAGAAGTTACTGCACGTGTTGAATACAAGACATCAAAGGATTTTAATTTTGGAGCTGCCGTTGATTATGCAGGTGAACAGCTTCAAATATTAAGTCTTGTCGATCATACTTTTGAGAGTTTTAACAATGCAGATATTTCCGGCAATCGTTTTGGCCTGCTGGGAAATTTTGAATATAAGAATAATCCTATTTTATTTAGAGGTGAAGCGTTTCATTATGGCTTTGCAAATGGATTGTCAGCGCAGAATCAAACCGATGGATTCTTAGGCGGTTATATTGAACTTGGGTATTTTCTTACAGGTAACGAAAAAAACGGTTTTCAACTTATCGGAAGATTTGAAACTGCAAGGTATGGAAATACAGAAATCAAATTTACAGGTCCTACTGAATTGAACAGTTATATCCTCGGAACAAACTGGCTTCTTCATAATATTTATTCATTTCAAGTAAATCTTATTTATGAAAAATCTGATAAGTATTCGCTTATTCCCTTAAGTTGCTTTACAAACAAAGACAATGAGTTACTTTTATTAACAACCTTACAGTTAAGATTTTAATCGGAAGATATTAAATGAGTAATGTATTAACCTGGCAGTGGATCGTCCTTATTTCGTTTTCGCTAATCCTGATTTTAATGACCCCTTTTGTAAAGACGAAGGAAAGTTTTTACCGGGGTACTTCAAAGGAAGCGAAGAAACCTGGTTTGGTTATGCTTACTTTCAGTTTAGTTATCTCCTGGATTTTTGCAAAGTCGGTTACAAATGCAGCAAACCTGGGATTAAGTTTCGGAATAGTCGGAGGGATGGCTTATGCCATATATTATCTTTCTTTTTTAGTAGCCGGTATAGTTATTTATAAAATTAGAACTAAATTAAATGTTCAAAGTCTTCACCAATTTTTAGAAAAGAAATTTGGAATCGGTGCATTAAGATTTTTTACCATAATTATTGCGGTAAGACTTTTAAATGAAGTGTGGTCAAATACGGAAGTTATTGGAACTTACTTTGGTCATAACGGTTCCCCGCAATACATAATTTCAATTATTGTTTTTACGGTTTTAACACTTGCATATGCATTAAAAGGCGGTTTAAGAAGCTCACTTATAACTGATTTGCTTCAGATGGGATTGTTTGTTGTGCTGCTTGTTCTTGTTCTCGGAATGATTTTACCGAAAGAAGGATCGGTTACTCCATTTTTAACAAGCGGACATTGGACAATGTCCGGAGGAGTTGATTTAATACTTGTTGCATTTATCCAGATTTTCAGTTACCCATTCCACGATCCGGTTCTTACCGATCGCGGTTTTATAGCTGATGAAAAGACGACCTTGCGAAGTTATATTTTAGCAACAATCGGAGGATTTCTCTGCATTCTTCTTTTCAGCTTTGTAGGTATTTATGCAAAGCTTCTTGGACTGCAAGGGCAAGCCGCAGTGCAGGTTTCCAAAACACTCGGTGTTTTCTCGATGATCATTATGAATTTTATCATGGTAACTTCAGCATCTTCGACGGTAGATTCCACATTCGCTTCGGTATCAAAATTAATTGTTGTGGATTTGGGCAAATCAAAAACTTCTCTGATTTCAAAAGGCAGGTGGACAATGATAATTACCGCAATCGGAGGAACAATTCCGTTAGTTTTTTCTCCGACAATTTTATCGGCAACAACAATAAGCGGAACAATGGTATTGGGTTTGGCGCCGGTTTTTATTTTCTGGAAATTAAAAGCTCCAAAAATTTCTTTTCATTTAGCGCTTTGGGTAGGAGTAGCTGCCGGCGCAGTTTTAGTTTTCGGATGGCTGCCGAAATCTTTATACTTAACTCATAGTACTTATGCAGAACTTCTTGCGGTTAATGTTTATGCTACCTTATTAATTTTAATTGTTTATTTTGTACCGGTTTTGTTTTATAAAAAAGCTGAAGAACCTTTATTGGTAGAGGCAGAATATTAAATGAATAATCAAGCCCCTGAAATATATCTTGATGCATTAGACAACCTTTGGTTCCAGGTAAGCGGCACACTTTGCAATATCATATGCGAGCATTGTTTTATCAGCTGCAGTCCCACAAATCATAATTTTGAATTTATGTCTTATGATCAAGTTGAATCATACCTAAAAGAATCTATTAAACTTGGGGTAAAAGAATATTATTTTACCGGCGGCGAACCGTTTATGAATAAAGATATAATTAAAATTTTAAGAAAGACTTTAGAATATGGACCTGCAACCGTTTTAACTAACGGTATTCTGATTAAAAAGCATCATGCTGAGCAACTGAAAGATATTTCGGGCAATTCAATATACTCACTTGAACTTAGAGTCAGCATCGACGGTTATACAGAAAAGATGAATGATGAAATACGCGGTATAGGTGTTTTTAAAAAAGCTATGGCGGGAGTTAAACTGCTCGTGGATTATGGTTTCTTACCCATTATTACAATTACAAAAACATGGGAAGATAAAGATGATGACAGCGTCTTGAATGGCTTTATGAGTACATTGAAATCTTACGGTTATCTGAGGCCGCGAATAAAAATTTTACCATCAATTAAAATAGGAAAAGAAGCAGTCCGCACTAAAGGATATGATGAGTATGAATATGTAACAAACGAAATGCTGGTCGATTATGAAATAAGTAATTTAATTTGTGCAAACAGCAGAGTTGCAACTTCTAAAGGAGTTTACGTTTGTCCGATTCTCATTGATTCACCCGATGCAAAACTGGGCGGTTCACTTGAGGAATCAATGAAACCGTATGAATTGAAACATCATGCTTGTTATACATGCTATTTATTCGGGTCAATCTGTTCTAACTTTTCTTCGGTGAAACGTGATGCTTAAAAAAGTCGCACTGTTCGGCGGAGTTTACAGCAACTATCTTTCTCTAGAAGAGACGATAAAAGATGCTAACAAAAGAAAAGTAGATGCAATTTATTGCCTTGGAGATTTAGGTGCTTTCGGACCCCATCCGGATAAAATATTCCCAATCCTTAAAGGAAATAATATTCAAGCAGTTCAAGGTAATTATGATAATTCCATCAGCAACGATAAAGATGACTGCCAGTGCGGTTACACCGATCCAAGAGATAATTATTATGCCCGGCTTAGTTATGATTACACTTATAAAAATACAAATGAAGAATTTAAAAATTGGATGAAAGACCTCCCAAATGAAATTAGATTTAATTTAGGATCATACAGAGTTTTATTATGTCACGGTTCACCGCGACAAATGAATGAGTTCCTTTGGGAAACTACAACTCCCACTCACTTCCTGGAAAAATTATGTAGCGATTATAATGCTGATATTATTTGTGCAACTCACACTGGAATTCATTGGCAAAGAAAATTAACGAATGATAAATATTTTGTAAATGTCGGGGTAATCGGCCGGCCGGAAAATGACGGCAATACTTTTGTCGGTTACACCATTTTGGAATTAAATAACGGTAAAATTAATATCGAATATATTCCGGTCGAGTACGATTATAAAAAACTAGCTGAAGAGATGCTCAAAGAAAAACTGCCCGAAGAGTTTATTGAAACTATTCTTACCGGCTGGTGGACAACATGTCTTGAAATTCTTCCCAGCAAAGAAAGACTTAAAGGAAAATTTTAGAAATTTGTGATAATTTCGTTATGACCTTCATATTCTTAATATCTATTTTACATTTGTAATTAAAAAGCTCTATATATTTTTCGCGGATATCAGTTTCATATTAAACCAATAGTTTTTTAGGAAGAAGATGGAACATCTTATTATTATCGGTAACGGCATTACAGGTGTTACTTGTGCCAGACATGTTCGTAAACACAGCGATATGAGGATAAAAATAATTTCGAACGAGAGTGAGCATTTCTTCTCGAGAACAGCACTAATGTATGTTTATATGGGCCATATGAAATGGGAACACCTTAAACCTTATGAAGACTGGTTCTGGAAGAAAAATAGAATTGAATTGATCAAGGCCACTGTAACTTCTATCGATGTAGATAATAAAGACTTAAAATTAGAAAATGGTTCAATTGTAAATTATGATAAGCTGGTAATTGCAACCGGCTCTCAGACAAATAAATTCGGCTGGCCGGGACAGGATCTTAAAGGTGTGCAAGGATTATATTCTAAACAAGATCTTGAATTACTTGAGGAGAATACAAAAAACGTTAGGCATGCAGTAATTATCGGCGGCGGTCTAATAGGAATTGAACTCGGAGAAATGCTTCATACAAGAAATATTCACGTTACGTTTTTAGTTCGAGAAAATTTTTACTGGGGAAATATACTGCCGTCCGAAGAAGCTTCAATAGTAAGCAGACATATTATAGAGCATGGTCTTGATTTGAAATTAGGAGTTCAGCTGAAAGAAATTCTTCCTGATGAAAACGGCAAAGTAAGAGCTGTAGTTACTGACAAGGGAGAAGAAATTCCGTGTCAATTAGTTGGATTAACTCCCGGTGTGCATCCCAATATTGACCTTGTGAAGGAATCAAAAATTGAAACCGGAAGAGGTGTACTGGTAAATGAATATTTAGAAACAAATATTCCTGACGTTTATTCTGCCGGAGACTGTGCGGAAATAAAATCATCTGTTGATGGTCAGCGAAACAAGGTTGAACAACTATGGTACACAGGGAAAATGCAGGCAGAGGTTTTAGCGCAGAATATTTTGGGTAAAAAAATAAAATACAATAGAGGCATCTGGTTCAATTCAGCAAAGTTTTTTGATATCGAATATCAGACTTACGGCTTTGCAGCCAACGGTCCGCGTGAAGGTGAAGAATCTTTATATTGGGAACATAAGTCGGGTAAAAAGTGCCTGCGGATTGTTTATAATACTAAAGAAAAAAATGTTATCGGATTTAATGTCTTCGGAATTAGGATGAGACACAAAGTCTGTGAAAGCTGGATTATAGAAAAAAGAACGATTGAGTATGTAATGGAAAATTTAAAGGATGCAAATTTTAACCCCGAATTTTATACTCGTTATGAAGAAGAAGTAATTAATAAATTCAACAAAGAGAATCCCGGCAGTTTTATACCACTGAAGAAGAAAAAAGTATTGTTTTCTAATTAACGCTTTTATGTCTTATTAAAAATGTCATGGTTCGACTCCGCTCACCACGACATTATTTAAATATATGAAATTGTAAAAGTTAATAACTAATAGTTTCATCCCGAGCGAAGTCGAAGGATGAGAAAAACATAAAGAATTATAAATTAAACGAAATAAACTAAATCAATTAAACTCTTATCTTAAAAATTATGACACCAATTCAAATTGAACCATATCAGGTTTTTGCTGATAAAAAGAATATTGATACAATTAAGAAATTAGGATTGACATCGCTAAGCATAGGGCTATTCTTTTTCTTAATAAGTTTAACAGGAATTTCAAATAACAAACCTTTGCTGTTTTTCTTTTTAAGTTTTGGTTTAACAGTTCTTGGTGCGCTTACATATTTTATTCCTCAAATTAAAGAAGCTCCGGCAGGGATAAAAAATAATAATATATTTTTCAGTAAAATTACCTACCGTGGCGCACCCGCATGGATACTGGGGATATTATTTACTGCCTTTTACATTGTACTTTACTGGTATCCGTCGTTCATAGAAAACTGGGTTGCTCTCGTTAATCCGCTGAGCTATTGGCTTAGGGGTAAAGCCGCGGACAGATGGTTTTTATATGGAACATTTTATACCGCTGCTGTAATTGTTATGGGTACAAGAATGATGATAAAATACAGGCACAACA
>JBJKQE010000154.1:0-9656 GCA_046705645.1 Ignavibacteriaceae bacterium
CTTCCCATTTGGAATTTCTAAGCAGGTATTGTCCTAAAAAAAGTCTTATTTCTTTATTATCCGGATTATCCTCAAGATAAGATTTGAGCAGTTCCAATGCCGGAATAATATTCCCCATGTGCTCGTATAAATTTGATATGCCGTAGTAAACTTCTGTAAAGTTCGGGTTTTCCTGAATTATCTGATTATATATTTGAGCTGCATGCAGCAGCTTTCCTTCAAGCTCATAATTTTGCGCAATTTTCATTTTATGGTTTAACTGATAATCCTTATCCAAATTTTTATTCCCACTCTATAGTTGAAGGAGGCTTGGAACTTATATCGTATACCACCCTGTTTATTCCCCTAACCTTATTAATAATTTTATTAGAAACTTTTGCTAAAAAATCGTGATTAAAATGGAACCAATCCGCCGTCATTCCATCGACGGAAGTCACGGCTCTAAGAGCAAGTACATTTTCATATGTTCTAAAATCACCCATCACACCGACTGATTGAATTGGCAGTAAAACTGCAAACGCCTGCCAGATATTATTATAAAGACCGGCATTTCTAATTTCCCGAATAAAAATATCGTCAGCTTCACGTAAAATGTCAAGTTTGTTTTTTGAAATATCGCCTAATACTCTTACTGCCAGTCCGGGACCGGGAAACGGATGCCGTTCTATAAAGCTTTCGGGTACATTTAATTCTCTACCGACATTCCTAACTTCATCCTTGAATAATTCTCTAAACGGTTCGATTAATTTAAGTTTCATTTTTTCAGGCAGGCCACCGACATTATGATGAGATTTTATTGTAGCAGATGCGCCTTTTACGGATACCGATTCTATTACATCCGGATAAAGCGTTCCCTGTACTAAAAATTTTACGTCTTCAAATTTCTTTGCTTCTTTTTCAAATACTTCTATAAATGTACTGCCTATTATTTTTCTTTTCTGTTCCGGGTCAACAATACCTTCTAATTTATTTAAGAATATTTCCGAGGCATCAATATGAATAATCCGGAGACTAAATTTATCCTTAAACATTTCTTCAATTAATTTACTCTCATTTTTGCGCATTAACCCGGTATCTATATGAATACAAATTAAATTATTTCCAATTGCTTTTTCCACTAATACGGCAGCAACTGTGGAATCAACTCCCCCGCTTAATGCGCAAATAACTTTACTAGTCCCGGCAGCAGATTTAATTTTAGAAATACTTTCTTCAATAAAATTTAAAGGCGTCCAATCTCCCTTACAATTACAAATATCAAACAAAAAATTATGAATTATTTTTGAGCCTTCCTTCGTATGAAAAACTTCGGGATGAAATTGAACACCGAATAAATTTTCTTTAACATTTTCAATTGCACAGAAAGGTGAGTGGTCCGAATCGCCGATTATTTTAAATCCGGTTGGAATTTTGGTAACCAAATCTCCATGACTCATCCAAACAGTAGATTCTTTCTTTACATCTTTAAAAAGCTTAGAATTTTCCAAAACCTTAAGAGTAGCTTTCCCATATTCCCTGTTTTTTGCAGGTTCAACTTTGCCATCAAGATTTTTGCAAAGCCATTGCAGTCCGTAGCATATGGCCAGTACGGGAACCTTTAATTTTAGAATTTCCTTTTCCAAAACAGGAGCATTTTCATCGTAAACACTCATTGGGCCGCCAGAAAGAATAATTCCTGAAGGATTAAGCTCTTTTATTTTTTGAAGAGTTATTGTATGCGGATAAATTTCGGAATAAACTTTTGCTTCTCTGACTCTGCGTGTAATTAATTGAGTGAATTGTGAACCGAAATCTATAATTATTATATTTTCTTTTGTGTGCATCAAATATCATAAAAATTTTTAAGCATAACCGCATCTAATTAAAAAAGAAGACAAAATCCTTGTTGGGATCTTGTCGCATCAGCTAATAGTTTTTTAGTAAAATAAACAGCTATTGTATAGGGATGAATCACCGAATATACTATTGACCGATAAGCTGCTTGTAAGCCGAACTATCCAATAAATTATTCAACTCGCTTTTATCTTTAATGTCAATTTTTATCATCCAGCCCTGTCCATACGGATCCGAATTAACTACTTCCGGTGAATCGGCAAGTGCCTTATTAATTTCTACGACTTTTCCGCTGCAAGGACCGTATAAATCACTAACAGTTTTAACGGCTTCAATTGAACCGAACGTTTGTCCAGCAGTTATTTCAGTTAATTTCGGATCAATATCAACAAAAACTACATCACCTAATTCACCTTGTGCATATTCGGTAATTCCTATTGTTCCGGTATTTCCTTCAACTAAAAGCCATTCGTGATCCTTTGTATATTTTAAATTCTCTGGAAAGTTCATTATTACCTCGGTAAATAATATTTATAAATAAAATTTTTATGAGAAGACAAAATGCTCGAGGAAACTTGTATCAAAGTTTCCGCTTAAAAACCTATTATCTTCAAGAACTTTAAGATGGAATGGAATTGTTGTTTTAATTCCTTCGATTACAAATTCTTCAAGTGCACGTCTTCCCCTGGCAATTGCATGATCTCTATTCTTTCCCCAAACTATTAACTTGGCCACTAAAGAATCGTAATATGGAGGAACAGAATAAGAAGTGTAAATGTGAGTATCGACTCTTACTCCAAAGCCTCCCGGAAAATGAAGAGATTGAATTTTTCCCGGAGAAGGTCTAAATCCGAATTCAGGATCTTCGGCATTTATCCTGAATTCCATACTATGACCGACCGGTTCATGGGGCAAAGTATCAACTTTTTCTCCGGCAGCAACTAATATCTGCTGCCTTACAATATCAACGCTGTATACCCATTCGGTTACAGGGTGTTCTACCTGAACACGGGTATTCATTTCCATGAAATAGAAATTTTTATGTTTATCCACAAGGAATTCTATAGTACCAGCGCCTTCATAGTTAACCGAGTGTGCACCAAGAATTGCTGTTTCACCCATCTTTTCTCTCAATGATTGATCCAAAACCGGAGAGGGTGATTCTTCAATTAATTTTTGATGTCTTCTTTGAACCGAACAATCCCTTTCGCCATAATGATAGACATTCCCGAACATATCTCCAAGTACCTGAATCTCTACATGTCTGGGATTTTCAATAAATTTTTCGATATAAACATCGCCGTTACCGAAGGCAGATTCAGCTTCAACCTTTGCAGTCTGAAAAGATTTATCAAAATCTTTTTTATCCCAGACGATACGCATGCCTTTTCCGCCGCCTCCCGCCGATGCTTTAATAATTACAGGATACCCTATTTCGTCAGCTATTTTTTTACCTTCATCTGTATCGCTCACAACGCCGTCACTCCCCGGAATAACAGGAACTTTGTTCTTCCTCATAGTATCTTTAGCAAATGATTTGTCGCCCATTGCACTAATCATTTTAGGTGAAGGTCCAATGAATTTTATATCGGATTCGGCACATATTTCCGAAAAGCTGGCATTTTCTGCCAGAAATCCATAACCGGGATGAATAGCGTCCGCGCCAGTTATTTGTGCTGCCGAGATAATAGAAGGAATTTTGAGATAGCTGTCCTTGCTGAAAGCCGGGCCTATACAAACTGCTTCGTCGGCAAATGTAACGTGAAGAGAATCCTTATCAGCTTCAGAATATACTGCAACTGTTTTAATCCCCAGTTCTTTACAAGTTCGAATTATTCTTAAGGCAATTTCGCCGCGGTTTGCGATAAGTATTTTTTTAAACAATATTTCCTCGAAGTCTTAGATATGTATCAGCTTTTCTGAATTAAAAATAGAGGCTGATTATATTCAACCGGTTTACCGTTTTCAACCAGAATTTTAACAATTTTCCCACTTACATCCGATTCAATTTCATTCATCAATTTCATTGCTTCAACTATGCATAAAACGGAACCCGATGATATTGTATCTCCAACCTGAACATAGGGATCTGAATCCGGAGCGGGTGCCCTATAAAATGTACCGACTATTGGTGATTTAATTTCGTGCTGACCTGTTATTGGCTCTGTAGCGGAAGCAACCTTTTCTTCCGAAATTAATTTGGGAACAGTTTCTTCCACTACCGGAGAATGACCGATAATTACCTGAGGCTGCCCTTCTGTTTTAAAACTCCTAATTTTTTTAGCAACTTTTATCCTAAGTCCATTTTCTTCGACCTCCAGGTCCGTAACTTCACTTGTATCTACGATTTTAACAAGCTTCTTTATAAGATTTAAATCCATTTTATTATCCTAAATTAAGATTTTACTCTTTCTACATATCCACCGGTTCTTGTATCAACTCTTAAAATATCTTCTACGTTTATAAATAAAGGGACATTAATTGTAGCCCCGGTTTCCAATATTGCCGGTTTTGTAGCGCCAGTAGCAGTATCTCCCCTAAAGCCGGGTTCTGTTTCAGTAACTTTCAAATTAACAAAAATGGGAATTTCCACATTTATTATTTCGGTTCCGTTAAAAAGGATATCAACCTCTTCGCTTTCTTTTAAATAATCAACTCCATCTCCAAAATATTCCGCAGGAACATTTAATTGTTCGTAAGTATCATTATCCATACAAACTAAAAATTCTCCATCTCTGTATAAATACTGATATTTTCTTCGCTCTACCCTAACAACTTCTACACTTTCTCCTGCTCTAAATGTATTATCAAGTACTTTTCCGTTTTTAAGGTTCTTTAGCGTGCTTCTTACAAATGCACCCCCTTTACCAGGTTTAACATGCTGAAATTCAACAATTGAATAAAGATCATGTTTAAATTTTATTATTAGTCCGTTTCTGAAATCTGAGGTATCTGCCATAAATTATAAAATTATTTGTGAATAAATAGATCAAAAAAATAGAGATATAAGGCCTGAAAGTCAAGAAATGATTTTGAGCAATTTTTTGCAATTTTTTTAAAATATTGACTCATTTTTAATCTTTTTTTAACAATTTTTGATAAAATCAAGAAATTTCACTTCAGTATTTTTTACAATTACAGTGATGAAAAATGAAAGTGAATCTATAAATTCAAATTCACAGACTCTTAAACGGGTATAAAAAAGCCGCAGGCATTAGACTGCGGCTATATTAATTTTTAAAAGAATTTTTAGCTTACTTAAGTAATGTCATCTTTATACTTTTTGTAAAATTACCGAATCTTATCTGGCAAATATAATTACCGCTCGCAACTTTTGAACCGAAATTATTACTGCCATCCCATACAACTTGATGACTTCCGCTTGAATATACTTCATTGGTTACTAAAGTTTTTACTTCCTGTCCAAGCATATCAAATATCTTAAGAGTGATATTACTTTTCACCGGTATACTAAACTTTACCGTTGTGGAAGGATTAAACGGATTAGGATAATTTTGCTGCAATACATAATCATGTGGAGTAATTACAGTTACATCTTTTACACTAATACCGGTAACGGCGCTGCCTTCTATTACTCTCAATCCCCATCGCTTTGGATTTAAGATTTTGGTTGAACTTGTTGTGTCATATGCTTTACTAGTAGAATTCCATGTTAAATTTGTTACTGTAATACTATCATTAATCGCCTGATAAGGCAATATCATGTCTTCATGATCATTTTTAAAAAGATGCGTATAATGATCGTAAAATTTTGAGGCAAATGCATTCTGGACAGTTTTAACTGAATCAATACTTCCGGATGAATCTTTGACTGTTATATCCGAGTAAATGGTAGTATCTCCGGGATATAAAACACTGAGTTTCCAATTGTTCATATCTTTTTTATTTCCGCCTTCATATTCGGCAGACATAATATTATAAGGATAAGAACTTGAAAAATATAAATTCGGTTTCCCATTTCCATCCATATCTCCATAACCGTAACCAAAAACTGCATAACCTGTCTTCATTAGACTAGATAAATTCAATACGAAATCATTACTAGAGTCTATCTCAGTTGTACTTTGTCCTTGGTTGTAAGAAATCATATGGACATATCCGGTATGTGGATATCCTCCAGAAGGATCTTGACCTGGATAGGTAGGTAAATAAACTTCCTGTCTGCCGTCACCGTCAACATCAAATGCCATTCCGCCGAATAACGCTACTTCATCAATGCTTCCGCCAAGCATATAGTTTTGTTTACCATTTGTGGTATCAGCCAATTTATATGAATCAGGACCAGTTACATTCAACATTGTTACATTATTATGATTCCAATTATTAATTAAAATTTCTTTTTTACCATTTCCTAAGAAATCAGCTGTAATCATAGAATAAGGTGTACCGCCGGATAAACCCCAAGCACCTAAAGCCTCTCTAGCTCCGTAATACTCTACATTGAAACTAGAAAATCCAGGATCTCCAGTGGTCCACGTTCCGCTTGCACTAAATATATAATATCCATCTGTAGCATTCGAGGCACCGTTATATGCAACTAAAAGTTCATTTTGACCGTCACCATCAACATCGGTACATTCCATGTACTCAATATTACCATCAGTTGCTTGCATTGGAGGGTTAGTCGTAGTAGGATTAATAACCTGTGAAGGTTTATCTCCAAAATTATATGAGCCCGCAACACCGTCCCATTGATAAATATAAATTCCATTATTTTGACTGCCGCAAATTATCTCAACAAGTCCGTCATTATCAAGATCTCCAAAAAGAGCATACCTTGGTGTAGAGCCGCCGCCGCCGGAAGTAACTGTTGGAGATGTCCAAACCAATTTCAAAGAATCCTGACCTACGGGAATGAAAACACAGACATGCCCTTGATCATAATAATCAGTTGCTACAATTGCGGGAGTACCATCACCAAAGGGATCTGCTGCGTAATTAACACAACGAATACTATTTAATCCATCTAAAATTTTATCATTTGTAGGATAATTATAAGCTGCTACAACCTTAACTCCTTGAGCATAACTCCAAGTAACCCCTATTAATGCAACAAACAAAAACAATAAAAGTTTCTTCATACCTGACTCCTTTTTTAGTTATTAATATTTAGATCTAAATATTCTAATCGACCTGGGCTAGATATTGATTTACTTTGCCTGCTTCGGGTGACGTATTGTAGTCTTTTTTTATTTTTTCGAAGGCACTTTTTGCTTCTGACTTTTCATTTGCCGCTAAAAAATTAATGCCTGCATGTAAAAGGTATTCTGCATTTAGAACATCTTCTTCACTAACTCTTGAAGCCTCTAAATATAAGTCAGCTGCTTTTTTATACTCATTTTTATCGGCATAATAACCGGCCTGCCCGGCATAAGCGGCAGCCTGATAAATTTTTATACTTCCATTGTAATCTTTATAATATTTAAATGCATCATCGGTTTTACCTAATCGGTTGTAAGAATTTGCCAGATAAATTTTAGCAGTCTCGCCATTTTCGGTACTTCCGTATTGTTCCACTATTCTTTTAAGTCCTATAACATTTGTCCCGGCTTGACCTTCTATTGCTTCAAGGTATGCACCGTTATCATAATAGTTCATTACTGCAGCAAGTTGTATTCCGGCTGCATTGTTTTGTTGATTTTTATGATTGATATACCATATTGCCGCTAAAATAATAACAACAAGTACGGTTCCATATGTAATTAACTGGGACTTATTATCATCAAAATAGCCGTAGGCTTTGTAATAAAATTCAACCAGTTTATCTTGTTTAATTTCTTTTTTAGATAATTTTTTCTTTTTAGTCAGCATTAAATTTAGACTCTCCTATTTTTATTAAATTTGGATTCAATATTATTAAAAAGGCGAATGTTGATTACGAATTTAACAATATTATTATAATTTTCAATTATATTTTAAGTCAAAACATCCAATTGTGCGCCCAGAAGGACTTGAACCCTCAACCTTCGGAACCGGAATCCGACGTTCTATCCAGTTGAACTATGGGCGCAGCCTAAAATTTTGCAATTTTTAAGATTTTTAGAGTGGAAAATTAACAAAAAATTTTTCTTAAAACATACAAATTCTGTAATATTTACCTTAATTATTATCTAGGACAAAAAAGAATAGTCAAAATTAAAGTACAAAAGTCAATAATTCTTCACAATTAGAAATATTGTTGCATTACCAGGTACCTGGTGCATTGGGAAATGATAAACTTTCGTAATACTTCAAAGTTTTATCCGGTTTCTCAAGTCCGGCAGGTATCGGCATTTTTGAAAAAGTTTGGAAGTATAAAACGCATGCATTCCTCCACCAAACTGCTTCTTTTTCCTCAATCTTTAAATACATTTGCTCGCTGTTCCATTCCGGGTAATTGATTTTTCCTTTTAAAGAATTCCATATTTTCTGCATCTCTCTAACTCCGTCAACACCTTTATAATAATAATAACAAATTTCGTCCCACAGCGAATTACCGGACGGCATCTTATAATCCCATCTTACATGATGAAACCAAAGAAGAAATTTTTGCGGACAGTCTTTAAGCGAAGCAAACTTTTCGGCAACTTGAGGAAAATATTGAGCAACTGCATTGCTTCCGGTTTTTGTCCGATCGAAGCCCACTCCAATGCTGTCCGCTCTATGATAATAAGTAGAGTTCCAATCGGGGTGCGGCGAATAATCTATCCATGGTCCGGGGCCGTAATGGTTATCGTAGCCGAAAATCATATTCAGACCGAGCGGGTCCATATAATTTACAACCTCCTCACGGGAAGAGAGCATAATTTTTTCAATCGGCTTAATAATATTTACATCATTTGAAAAAGTCATTCTAATCCATTCGTCTGCTATTTGTTTGGCAGTAAGAAATGGATTCCAGGCTAAACGCCCGAAGGCATACCAGCTCGACTGCCCGAACATATTTCCGGTCCAGTCGCGGTCAGCACCAATATTTGAAACTCCTGCAATCCCGGAAATTGAATGATGATCTATTGAACCATCAACAATTTTTGCAATTGTGGTGCCCTTGCCTTTTGCATAAGTATCTGAATTGAGGAACTCTTTAAACAGAGTTCCTAAATATACAAGGCTTGTTCCCTGACCTAAATATTCCATTGTAATTTGAAACTCCGGCATTAAAGATGTTTTAGGCATTGCGCCGAATAACGGACTGAAGGATTCGCGCGGCTGAAAATCCAAAGGACCATTTTTAATTTGAAGAAGTACATTGCCGGCAAATTTACCATCGAGCGGTTTAAAGATTTTGTAAGCTTGTTTTGCCCGATCTTTAGCATTATAAGTATAAACGAAAGCTCTCCACATTACAATTCCGTGATAAGGATTTAAGGCAGCAGCAAGAAGATTTGCACCGTCGGCCTGTGTTCTACCGTAATCTTTCGGTCCCGGCTCACCTTCAGAATTAGCTTTTACCAGGAATCCTCCGAAGTCGGGAATAAGCGAATAGATTTCTTTAACTTTATCTTTCCACCATTCTTTCACTTTCGGATTAAAAGGATCAGCTGTTTTTAATCCGCCTATTTTAATTGGTGCATTGAAGTTGGCACTTAGATATAAATGAATTCCATAAGGACGAAAAACATCAGCCAGTGCAGCAGCCTTAACTAAATACCTATGCGTAAGAATCAGCGGATCGGCATTTACGTTATTCATTACGGCACCATTAATTCCTATAGAAGCTTCAGCTCTTGCGTAATCGCGGTAACGCGGGTTTATATAAATAGGAAGAGTATGCCAGTTCCATATTGAAAATCCGGCATATCCTCTTTCGATTGTTCCGTTTA
>JBJKQE010000155.1:0-5392 GCA_046705645.1 Ignavibacteriaceae bacterium
ATAAAGTGAACGATGCTGTTGCCTCATCATAGGATTTTAGGTCATTTGCTTGAATGAAACCCGACATGAAGAGTGCTTTAGGGGCTAATTTACTTTGAGGATATTTATCAAATATACTCCTAAACAAATCAATTGATTTTTGTAATGATTCGTTTTGAGAAATATTTTTAATCATTTTATTTTGATAAAGTGTTGCAAGTTGGAAAATCGCTTCGGGGGTTTTCGGGCTGTTGGGATATTCTTTTATTAAATTTTGAAAGGCAGTAACAGCTTTATCAATATTTTGGTTTTCTATGTTCGTTTTTGCTTCATTTAAATATTGATCATCTGTTTTTTTACTGCACCCTGATATTATAAATACAACTAAGATTATAGTAGTAAAAGATAAAATTTTCATTTTTCCACACATTTATTATTATAAACTAAATAAAGTTATTAAAATCAATAAGAAGTAGCAATGTATATAAATTCAATTGTGGCTTTCACAATAACATAGATCGGTTTTATATGTTTATTTAATGTTTTTAATGATTTGTTTTACTTTTGTTTTAATGACTTTGTTAATTATTTGGATAAAGAAGAAATACCAAATAAATTGATTTTCAGCTCATTTTTTTAGAAAATAATCAAAATATTTGGTTAAGTTTCAAAAACCAAAATTTTGGGTTTATTAAATGGGCAGTGAATTAAATATAAAGAAAAAAGCTGCTATTATTTCTCTATTAATCGGTTTAGGAATGTTTGCAGCTAAAATGGGTGCATTTCTAATGACCGGATCGGCAGCCATTTTTTCCGATGCAGCGGAATCTGTGGTTCATGTGCTTGCTACTTCTATGGCGCTGTACAGCATATTATTAAGTTCAAAACCTGCCGATGATTCTCATTTATACGGGCATGGGAATGTTGAATATTTCTCGGCCGGGATTGAAGGATTTTTAATAGTAGTAGCAGCGCTATTCATAATTTATACAGCAACTCTAGATTTAATTAAAGGTTCAAATTTAAAAGAGCTAAATACCGGCATAATTATAATAAGCATTGCCGGAGGTGTAAATTTAATCTTAGGTATTTATCTAATAAGAACCGGTAAAAGGACAAATTCACTTACTCTTGTAGCAGATGGTAAACATGTGCTGACAGATTCATACACAAGCATTGGAGTTTTAGTCGGAATTAGCCTTGTTATGTTCACCGGATTTCAAATTCTGGATCCCATATTTGCAATTGCAGTAGCCGTAAATATACTTTTTACAGGGTATAAGCTGGTCAGAAAATCTATCGGCGGATTAATGAATGAGACTGATCCGAAATTATTACAGCAAATTGTCCGGCAGTTAATTTCAATGAGAGAAAATTATTGGATTGATATTCATTGGCTTCGATTCTGGGAATCAGGGGGTAATATTTTTATAGACTTCCACCTAATTTTGCCTTACTATTTCAGTATAAAAGATTCTCATCTTGAAGAAGAGAAAATTGAAAATGCATTGATTAAGGTAGTACCTAATTCGCAAATAAAAATTCATATGGATTATTGCACATTTGAACATTGCAAAATGTGCCGTTATAAAAAATGTGAAGTAAGAAAAGAACTTAAAACTGTTGAGCTTAATTGGGATATAAATAAACTAATCGGTGAACCGGTTTACGCATCCACTCATATTACCTAATATTAAAAATTCAATTTATCATTTTTCTTCATAGAATCTTCTGCCATTTTTTTCTTATAATTTTTCAGCTTATCTGCTAATCCTTTATCTCCAACCGCTATAATCTCAACTGCAAGAATAGCCGCATTTTTTGCACCGTTAATTGCCACAGTTGCCACCGGTATACCGCTCGGCATTTGAACGATCGAAAGCAAGGAATCCATTCCGTTTAATGAAGCGCCTAAAATTGGAACACCTATAACAGGCAGAGTTGTTTGAGCGGCGGTAACACCCGGAAGATGTGCAGCGCCTCCGGCTGCAGCTATAATAACCTTTAATCCTCTTTCAGAAGCCGTTTTTGCATAATCAGCATGATGTTCAGGAGTTCTATGTGCAGATAAAATTTTAACTTCGTACGGTACATTGAAACTTTTTAATTCGTCTAATGCTTTTTGCATTACTCCTAAATCGGAGTCGCTTCCCATAATAATTCCAACTAAAGGATTATTTGCCATAATATTTACCTTTTCCTCATTTTTAAATAATAAAATTTATAATTCATGTTTTGCGGAATGGAAATATATAAAAATATTCAAGAAGACTTTAGTCATTATTTTATTATTAAAATTTCAATGAGCCATGTCACTCTGGATCTCTCCAATTAATTTTGGAAAACGAATTACCGTCCGATACCAAAAGGACAGCACCGTTTTCATCCGTTCTATAAAATTTTGATCTTACTAAATTTAATTTATTTAATATCAGCTGCGACGGATGACCAAATTTGTTTTTTAAGCCCGCACTTATTAGGCTTACTTTAGGTTTTACATTTTTCAAAAATAATGTAAAAGTACCGTTTTTACTTCCGTGATGAGAAACTTTTAAAACTTCCGAATTAAGAAATTCATGGTATTCATCTACATAAATTCGTTCGGCTTTTTCTTCCATATCGCCCGTAAATAATATGCTCGTATTTCCAAAGACTACTTTCAATAAGCCGCTTCTATCATTACTGCTTAATTTTAAGTTAGATTCTATCTTTCTGTCATTAAGGATATATATTTTTGCGTTACCTATATTCATTTCACCCTTTTGATAATAAGTAATAGGAATTCTTTCTTTATTTAAAAATTTTTCAAACTTAATATCTTTAATTAGAGAAGAATCAATTTGCGGCTTAAATATTCTTTTAATTTTCTTATTTGTGATTAAAGAAAAGAATCCCCCATAATGATCGGCATCGACATGTGACACAAATCCGTAATCAATTTTTTCAATTCCAAAATGATTTAACAGAGGCATGATTACTCTTTCTCCATTATCAAAATTTTTTGTTGCGTCACCGGCATCAACCAATGCGGTTTCACCATCCGGGAACTTTAACAAAAAAGAATCACCCTGCCCAATATCAATCATTAAAACACTCAATTCATTAGATGATAATAATTCTTTGTTGTCCATTGAACAATAGAGAAAAACATTAACTACGACTGATGTAATAAGAACAATTTTGGCTAATTTATTTTGAAACATTTTGATCCCTAAAATTCCTATAATTAGGAAACAATAAAATATTACTGCATCAATAAATGAAAAATTTCTGATCCAGATAAATGAATGCTCATAACTACCGGTTAGATGGACAATAAAAAATAAAACTTTTGCAAAAAAATTATTTGCAGCTGCGTAGTATGAAGATAGAAGCGGCAAGATAAAGGCTAGTGTTAATGTTAGTATTGCATCGGCTACTATTAAACCGATAATCGGGATTACTACTAAATTTGCAGCAATTGCAACTATCGATAATTTACCGAAATAGATTAATGTAAATGGTAAAGTTCCCAATTGAGCCGCAAGTGAGATTCCCGTAAACAAAAGTATGTTTTTAAGAAAATGAAATTTTCGGGGGACTAAATTTATCTTCTCCCGGAAGACAGGGTAAATCGCAGCAATAGATAAAACCGCCGAAAAAGATAATTGAAATCCCGGCTGGAATAATTCGCCAGGGTTTAAAATTAAAATTATCAAGGCTGCAACAGCCAGGGAATTAAATAAGTTAGTTGTACGGTTGCTTAAAAATGATATTATTATTACAATTGCCATAATTGTTGCTCTAAATACGGAAGCCGGCATTCCTGTCAAGATCATAAAACTTAATAAGCCCAGCATTGTAATAATCGATTTTAAATAAATATTAAAACGCCCGAGAAGAATTATGAATATAAAAGCAATAAAACCGACATGAAGACCTGATACTGCTAAAACATGTATTACACCCGAATTTATAAATTCCGTCCTGGTATCATAATCGATATTGCTTCTATCGGCCAGCAGCAGTCCTCTTAGCAGCCCTGCAGTTTGAGGATCGTGAAATTCTGAAATTTTTTCATCGAGCATTTTCCTAATTTTAAAAATCGATTGTAAAATAGGATCAGCATTATTATTTATTATCTTAATATCATTAATATTGTAAATATTAAGAGTTCCGCTTATCCCCTGCTCCGATAAATATTTACCGTAATCAAATTCGCCGGGATTTCTTTTATCCATGCCTTTCAAATAAATTCCGCTAAGGCTGACATAATTTCCGGGTGAAATTATATTATACAGTGAATCGATTTTAAATTTTCTTTCATCTTTCAGTCTGGCAAACAATACAGCTTTACAAATAATTTTGGTTTTTTCAAAAGCAACCGAATCGACATCTAACTTTAAAACAATATTCTCTTCTTTTTTTAATTCTATATTTGAAATTTTACCGAAAGCCGTAAGGCTTTTTTCTTTAAGAATATATGAAGGAAGATAATTTTGATTTTTGTAATGTATATCCGAAAGGATGAATCCGGTTAGAACAATTAATAAAGAGACCGAAATTAAATTTATTAAAGCTGCAAATTTTAATTTCTTATAGAATACGAATAATATAATAGAAATGAAGAATAAGACGGTGAAAAGTAAATAGATAAGATTAATATCAATTTGAAAAATCTTTTGAATTAGGATCCCGATAATAAACAAAAGCGTAAATTTTATCGCCGGGTATTTATTCATTTGAATGTTTTAATAATTGCCTGTTTAATTTGTGTTATGTCCTTAATATCATTGAATAATTCCTCTGCATATTTGCCTGATGAAATCGTTAATGCAGGATTTAAAGTATGTGTTTTAATTGAAAGGTCTTCAAAATTGCCGTGATCAGAACAAATTATCAATGTAGTATTTTTATCTAATTCGCTAATAACAATAAACAAAAAATCATCAAGAGTTTTTATTACCGGTTCAATTTCACCTTCATATCTTCCGTGTCCCAAATAATCGGTTAAATAATATTCGTAAAGTGTAAAAGTATTTTTTTTTGCAATTCTTAAAAGCCTTCGTGCTGCAGTCTGCGGCTTTATCGTCTTTAAATTATATCCGAGTTTACTGTTCCACCTTTCATTTATAATTTCTGCTGTAAGTGCATTGCCTTTCCTTAAATCGGAAGTTGTATTTAATCTAATATTGTTTAGTATGCAGCTTAAAGAGGTAACTCCTAATCGTGATCTGCCGGATTTTATATAATCAAAAAATAATTTGGGATAAGCGTTTGCGAAATATACTTTTTCGTTTTTATCGATAAAATATCTTAAAATGCTCTTTTCTTTTAATACCGGGATTAAAGTGGAATATGGGTAAGGTCCGAAATGTTTGCCTACAAATTTAGGAGCATTTATGCCGCAATAAATTGAGGTTTGACCGGTCCC
>JBJKQE010000156.1:0-13603 GCA_046705645.1 Ignavibacteriaceae bacterium
TTCATGACATTGAAAAAAAGTTCGGTGTGAGCAGCAGAACTATTTATCGTGATTTAAGTGTACTTGTGAAGGCTGGAGTTCCCATTTTTAATGAAAGAACTAAAGGTTATTCTATAATTGAAGGTTACCGGCTGCCTCCGATTATGTTTTCCGATGATGAAACAAACGCATTAATCACAGCGGAACAACTTGTACTTAGAAATAGAGATAATTCTCTTATAAAAAATTATTCACAGGCGTTAAATAAAATTAAAGCAGTATTAAAGTACACCACTAGAGATAAAGTTGAGCTGCTTTCAAAAAGGTTATCATATGGTCGAAATTTAAAAATAGAAATTACAAGTAATTATCTGTCCGCCATTCAAACAGCATTAATAAATCTTAAGCCGTTGGAAATTAATTACTCTTCAGTAAATAATATAATAACAACAAGAATTATTGAACCATTAGCATTGTATAGTTCACAAGAAAATTGGGTATTAATTGCCTGGTGCCGCTTAAGGAAACAATACCGGGAATTTAGGCTGGACAGAATTAACAAACTAGATTTACTTTCGGAATCTTTCAAGCCTAGAGATTTTGATATTAAAAGTTACTTTGAAAATGCCGATAAAAAGTGATTTTAATTGACATGCCTTTGTCAGTTTCCTTTTCTACATTTCGTCAAGTCAAATTTAAAATAAGAACTAACAATAAATATTTTATCTAAAAGAATATTAGTTATATTATTTATCAAATTGTTCTGGATGTGTTTTATGAAGCAAAATATAAATGATAAGCAAAAACCTTTCTCGATTACAAAAGAACAAGCTGAGAGGTTACTGCAAATTTCCCGTAAAGTAAAATGGCTATTCCCATCGTCTTCAGGCCGTCCAATAGCTAAAGATATTCCCGAATGGTTGAAAAATATTATAAACAGCCGGTCATTATTTCCCGAAGCTGTCAAATATTTTCTTGAGAAAGATCAAATAAATGATGCTTATGAACTTTCTGCACATGTATGGCGCCTTTGGGTTCTAGATCATAAAGAAAAGGAAGGTAGAAAATTTCTTTGTACTTTATTAAGTAAAAATAATTTTACGGAAACACGTTATTGTGCTTTGACACTGTATGGAGACGGGCTTCTTTCCTACCGCCTTGGCGATATTGTCGCATCTCGAGAATGTAATAATAATGCTTTACCAATTGCTAATAAAATTAATAACATAGAAGCGCAAGGATTGGCTTTACTTGGACTTTGCCGTGTGGAGTTTTCAGATAGTAATTTTAAAAAATCTCATAAGCTTGCTGTTAAATCTCTTGATCTATTGGAGCAGCTTGGTCCGGCATATAAGCAAGGTGTTCTTAACTTTGCTGCTCAATCTGCTTTTGCTTTAGGTAATTTAAATGAAGCTGAAATGTTATTTCGGCAAAGCTTTGAATTAAACAAACAAATAAATGATGAGACAATGTTCGCTGTTGATCTGCATAATTTAGGCCACGTTGAAGTTAAGCTTGGTAAAGTTGATGAAGCGGAAATACACTTTAGTGAATGTGAGAAATTGTCAAACGATCCTAATGATTCTTATAGTTTGGCCTTGAACTTATTTAATAAAGCAACTATAGCGTATGCCAGAAATAATATTATAAAAGCCAGATTACTTATTAAGCAATCGAGAGAGATAATTAATAAAAATAAAATTGAACTTGCGATTGAAGATGAAACCGCGTTAAATAAACTTGAAAAACTTTTAATAGATTAGTTTGTCATTTAAATTGTTGATTAAAAAAGCAGGTTATTTTTTATATATATTATTTAAATTGGCAAACAATTTATGAAAAGAAAAGTAAGGAGATTGAAATGGCTAGTGTTCAGGTTAGATATATTGTTAATGATGTAGACACTGCAATAAAATTTTACACGGAGATGCTGGGATTCGAATTGGTAATGCATCCGGCTCCTGCATTTGCAATGTTATCAAGCGACGATCTGCGCTTGGTGTTAAGTTCACCTAATCCTGCCGGCGGAGGCGGACAGTCAATGCCAGATGGTACTCATCAGACTCCGGGCGGATGGAATAGATTTGCAATTGAAGTGAAAGATATTGAAGCTTTTGTTGAAAAACCCCGCAAAGGCAATGTTCATTTTCGTAATGAGATAGTAACCGGCGTGGGAGGTAAACAAATAATCGTTGATGACCCTTCGGGAAATCCAATAGAACTATTCGAGCCTTTGATTCCTGAAGCAAGGCTAAACAAAAATTTAAGCTAATTATATTTTAAGTTTCATTAATTTTACATGTAAATTTGTACCGAAATATTGAATCGTTAATTGATTTAACTGAAGGATTTATTAAAATTTGGGGTAATTCTTGAGCCAGATACACGCCATTAAAAAAAGAAGAAAGAGATGAGTTGGATTTTCGGATTTTATTCAAAGAGACAAATAAATAAAGAGTTTGTATCCGAATATCATTCCCATTCAATTACTAGTATTAGTACACCAAAATTTTATATTGCTGCCGGGGGAAACAAAAACACAATATTTTTTAATAAAGGCAATTTAAAGATTAATTATTTTATTGCCGGGGTGCCGATTTCGGAAGATGTATCCAAATTTGTCAGTAAGAATGATTTTGATGAATTACTTAGCGGCAATTCTGATAAACTGCAATCTTTAAATGGACATTGCTGCGGAGTAATAATAAAAGACGATTCATTATACCTTTTTACCGATCAGCTTGGATTAAGAGAATTTCATATATATGAGAATAATGACGGGTGGTATTTCTCAACCAGATTAGATTGGCTTCTTAAACTGGATAATTTTGAAATAGATTTGAGTGAATTCGGTTCGCGGTGGCTTTTAATAAATCAACTCTCAAATAAAAGCATAATTAAAAATGTATATAGGCTTAACTGCGGAGCAACGGCATCATTTAAAAATAAAGAATTTAATTTAATCAAAAATAATTGGATGCCGGATAAAACAGGATTACTGTCTGCAGGGGAATTTAAAAATAAACTAGAGAAACTAACTTTATTGGGTCTTTCGAATAATGAAAGTGTTAAGCTTAGTTTATCCGGTGGAATGGATTCCAGGGTTTTGCTGTCGTTGTTGTTAAATTCAAATTATGAAAATTGGGGCTGTTATATTTTAGAAACGCAAGACAAAATGGATAGCAAAATAGCTGTGAAAATTTTAACTGATTTTAAAGTACAATTTAAATTATTCTCAGACAACTATCCGGATAAGAACAACATTCTTTCAGAATTATTTAATTATATCGGTGCTACTTATTTAACCGGTTCAAGCTTTAATTCCTTAAAACTACTTTATTTCCGTTTATTCCCAAATGACGAAATAATAGTTGACGGCGGTTTCGGCGAAATATGGCGAAGAGAATTTTTAAACCGTCTTTATGTTTTCGGGAAAAAAGATATTGAAGAAAAAAACTTTAGCAATGTTTATAATCATTTAATTAATAATAAAGCCGATATCTTTTCCGAAGAATGCAGTTTATTAATGAAAAGAGGGAGTATTAAACAAATTGAAAAATTATTTGCAATTCTCCCATCGCAAAGTGAAATTGGATTGGGCAATTGGCTGGATTTATTTTCAATAAAAACAAGATTAGTTAACTTTTATGCACAAGAACAAGGAAGAGTAGATAATTACGTAACTGCTTACATGCCTTTTGTTCAACCTTATTTATTAAATGATATATTAAACCTTCCTGTCGAAAAAAGGCTAAAAAATAAATTATTTAAGGATATTATAAAATCGGATAAGAATAGACTATCAAATTACAATTTGGCAAAAGGAAATGTTTCATATCCGTTTTATTTTACGCCATTGATGAAAAGAATCTATTACAGAATTTACAGCCAATTTAATAAGCCGCATTCTGAAAATAGCTATGATAATTTTTTATCCTGCATGAAATATTTCATAATGGATTCTTTGAATTCAAAGCCAGCAAAGGAATATGCACCCTACAATTATAAATCAATATATAAAGAAATAAATTCGTATTATAATGGAGATAAAAGTCGGAGAAAATATGTTGATTGGTTTTTGACTTTTGAAATATTTAGACAGATAGTTGAGAAAAAATAATGATAACTTCGACAAATTGATTTTACAAATTTATTTTTAACATAGCGGAGAGGAGAAAAATGTGAGCGGTCAGAATTTACCCAAGTACAAATACAACGGCGCACGCGCACTGGTTTTATTACATGAGCAGCATTTAAAATCATGTGTCGATATTTGGCACAAAGCCAAAAAGCTAAATATAAAATTACCGGAAACAGATGATAAAGATTATGAATCACATGAAACTTTACTTAGACACATTTTAAGGTCTGCACGGAATTATATGATATGGATATGTAATAAACTGAATCTTCCGGATCCGGGAATTGAAAAAACACCCGAACCGGACGGAATTGAAAGTAAAGCTGATAAACATGCTGCTCATATTTTGGAAAAATGGAGACTTCCCCTTGTTGATATACCTGAAGAAAGATTCGATGAGGTATATAAATCCAGGTGGGGAGTAGATTATTGTATCGATGCTATGCTTGAACATGCAGTGATGCATCCGATCAGGCATGAATTTCAATTGAGAAATTTAATAGAAGATCAAAATCATAAATAACTTTAATTGTCTTAATTCAAAGTTGTCCTTTAGCATAAGACCGGAGGATGGGTTTATCGTTGCTTTAGTTTAATATTGTTTTAAACAGATGAAGTAAGCTTTTTGATATCCATAGTTTTATTTTTGTTTTTCACGAAACCTACGGACTTTTGCCAGGTTTCCGCAGTCTCTCATATCACACCACTGCCTGCTTTTATTTTTGCTTGTATCGAGAAAAAGCCAGCCGCAATCATCCCCGGAACAAATTTTAACTCTGGAAAGAAGATCTGATGATAAAAGTCTTACTGCCGATTCTGCAATAAGCCATATTAAATAATCCGGTTTAAGAGGTTCCTTTGAAAATCGCCGTTCAATTTTATTGTCGGCATAAACTAACTTTCTATTTGCATTTGCAGCCGAGTATTCGCGGTTCAATATTTTTATTGAATCTTCTCCCGGTTCTTTTTTATTTATTAAATTGTAGATTATCTTAAAAAGCGATTCTCTTAATTCAAGAGTTTTTTTAAATATTTTTTCCAGATCATACCTTTCATACTTATTAATTAAGTATTTTCTTTCAGCTTCTGTAATAACCCCGCTGTCTTTTCCCCATGCAGCAAGATCATTGAAGTTTTTAAGTTTATCTTGAAATACAATATTTTCCGGGAATGGTTTTTCTACATATTTTTTTCTTCCCCCGACAGTGTTTACAAAATCGAGGCAAAGTCTTCCTCCTATAAACTTCCAATTCTTAATTTCATTCATATTTGTAATTAATAATGTAACTAGTAATATTAATTTGACTGGTTACTTATATTTTATTATTTTGTAACCAGCTATTACAATATAATTGGTTACTGCGGAATAATCAATTGTGTTAGGTAAAATTAAAGACTCTCATCTCTAATACAAACTTGGAGGCAGAATGATTGCAAGAATTTGGCATGGAAAAACTAAAAAAGAAGATGCTGATATTTACAGGCAATATGTAATTGATACCGGGATAAGCGAATATCAAAAAATTGAAGGGAATTTGGATGCTCAAATTTGGCGGAAAGATGAAGATGGAATAACACACATTTGGACAGTGACCCGATGGAAGGACTTAGATTCAATTAAAGAATTCGCCGGAGATGATTTTCAAAATGCTAAATATTATCCCGAAGATAAAAAATACCTGCTGGAGTTTGAACCAAGTGTCGAACATTATGAAACATATAATTTTTCAGACAGCAAGATTAAAAGTTTCATTAAACAAATTGAAGAATTAAATGACGGTACCAACTGGACGGAAGCTGATTTAAGAAAAATTCATTTGATTGAAGAAGAGAAATTATTTATTCAACCGGTTCTTGGCAAACATTCGGCTGCTGAAATAATGTCTCATATAATTTATTGGAGAAAAGTAATTTTAAAAGGCATGAAAGGAGATTTTGAGTTTGAGAAAAAAACCGAGAAAGAACAGAATTTCCTTTCACTTGAATTATTAAAACAAAAAGGAATAAAAAATTTACTTGCCGAATTCAAAGATGCCGGTGATCAATTGATAAATTTCTTGAAAACCAAAAGAGACGATTTCTTAGAAAATGAATACAAACCAGGTCATACAAATAAATATATGGTTGAAAGCTTAATATCACATGATTATTATCATCTCGGGCAAATCGGGTATGTAATTTCTCTCTTAAAGCATTAAGAAAATAATTAAGCAAATCCGAATTAGACTAAATGTACTGTTTATTCGAGCAGTCTTTAATTATAATTAACCTTGTTCCTGAAATATACCTAAAATATTTCCTGCCGGGTCGGAGAATCTCGCAGTAATCTCTGGGTAGTCTTTACCAATTTGTTGTACGATCTTGCCTCCATTTGTAATAATTTTTTCAATTGTTTCCTCGGCATTATCAACCATTATATAAGTTAATATTCCGACTTCGGCTGATGGTTTTCGGCTGGTTGTCCATGTCCCGCTTACTTCACCGACTCCATCATCAAATGCAATAGCGCCGTCACCCCTTTTCCTTATATTCCATTCAAAAACCTTTTGATAGAAAGCTGACGAGATATTTATATCAATTGATGGAATTTCCAAATAACAAATTTTTCCATTTCCTAAAGTTGGATGTTCATTGTTCATTGCTTCCTCTACATTTATTTATGGTTAAAGTTCAATATCAAAGTAATTTTTTAGGTAAGCATTAAATTCTTCTTTACTTTCACAACCGATTTTATTTTTTGATTTGCCTTTGGTTATAGTTAATGAATCATTGCTCAAAGTAATTCTTCCTTCTTCGGTGGCAATAGTACAGAGCATTCTTGTTCTAAAATGTGAAGTTGGGCTGTCCTGCTGGAAGTTGCACATAGCTTTATAATCAGTAAATTCTCGTGACTTCAAAGTAGAAAGATATTGAGGTATCCATTCATTTTCATATTCTTTTACAAGCTCAAAACTATTTCCATTAATTAATGTGTCAGTGGAATCAGTACCATGTTGTCTCAACCGATAATGACCGCTTACGTCTTCAATTTCACCTTCAGGGAATTCAAGCGGGACACGGAATGAATCGCCGAATCCGACATCGACAAGATAATCTTTATCTAAATGCACTATTAAAGTCATGTGGTCAAATTCGGGTCCGAATTCATTTTTTTTAGAATTGAACACACGTGCTGACAGCATATCAACTTTAAAATCCAAAGAAGTAAGCAGCCAATGGAAGAGCCCGTTTAATTCGTAACAGAATCCGCCTCGTTTAGTGGGAATTATTTTATTATAAATTTTCTCAAGATCCAGTTCAATTCTTCTCGCAGGAATATCGAGATCTTCAAATGGAATCGAGAGCAAATGTTGATTTTGCAGCTTAGATAAATATTTAAGAGAAGGATATTCTATTTTTTCAATTCCAATTCTGTCTAAATAAGATCTTATCAGCAAATATTAGCCTTTGTTTATTTGGTTTATTCTAAAGTCAAACTTCTCTTCCTATTATCTGTGCTGCTATATGTATGGTTTCATTTCTTTTAATGTCATTTATTCCTGCATCTCTCAGCCACGAATAAATTTCTTCTTGCGTGAATGTATCTCCTCCTTTGGTATTTACTAGCATGTTTATGGCAAATAAAGCTCCAGCTTCTGGAGTAAGTCTGTCTTCATCCATCGCATAATCCTGAATAATAATTTGTCCATTATCATTTAAAGCCTTAGCGCATTTCTTAATTAAACCTTTATTCTCTTCAAAGGAATTACTGTGGATAATTGCAGAAAGAAAAATCAAATCATATCCGGAACCGATATCATCATAAAGATAATTACCTTTTATTGTATTTATCTTACCTTCAAATCCGTTAGCCGAAATATATTTTAATGTTAATGGAATTACGTCGGGAAGATCGAAAACCGTTGCTTTAATATCTTTTTTCTGTTTTATAAATTCCATTGCATAAGCACCGGAACCTCCGCCAAGATCTAGAACACTTTTTACACCGGTTAAGTCCAGATTACTTATGTCCTTTGATGCATCTCTTGATGCCCGGTAGTGCATTGCTTCAATAAAATTTTCCTTCCACTTGTTTTTTTCTGCATCTCTCCCAGCTGTATTTCCTCTTTTGATTACTTCAGTTAAATTACCCCACGAATCCCATAGATTAGATGCATGCATAAGATTTGAAATATAATCAGGACTGTTTTTTACAAGATACCGGGCTGAAAATTCAGAGTTGGAAAATTTTCCGTTTTCTTTTTTTAAAAGATTTAAATTACAGAGTACATTCATCAGCTTCTCGGTTGACCGTCCGTCTGATGAAATGATTTTTGATATATTATCTGAGGTTTTTGCTTCGCCTACTATTGCGCTGAAAAGATCAAGCTCCAAAGCGGTAAGAATAATCCTGCTGTTTCTAAAATTAAAAACTAATTCACGTAATTCCTGAGGAGTCATTTTTATATTCAAATATTTTTTATATTTATATGAAAATTTTAAACTAATATTTCTCTGTTATATTTATTTCTATATTGAACAGGTGACAAACCGGTTATTTTTTTAAATGTAGTCCGGAAAGCTTTTGGATCCTGATACCCAACGTTATACATAACTTCGTTGATGTTTTCAAGTGAAGATTCCAAACTTAATTTAGCAGCTTCGATTTTTACACGTTGAATATATTCAACAACCGTATTCGCCGTAGCTTTTTTAAACCTGCGTTCTAAATTTCTTCTGCTTAAAGCAAGCAAAGATGCTAATTGGTCGACAGTGATTTTATCTTGAAAGTTGCTTTCTATATACTCCTGCACCTTTTTGATTGATTCATCCTCGTGCTCTTTTTGTCCCTTAAAAATCATAAAAGGTGATTGGCTGCCGCGTTCAATATCTATTTGGAACATTTTGGCACAACTGACAGCAACTTTTCTGCCTGCGTATTTTTCTATTAGATATAAAATTAGATTTGCAGAAGAAAATGCCCCGCCGCTTGAATAAATACCATATTCATCGGTAATGATTTTGTCAACAACTAAATTTACGTCGGGGAAATTTTTTCTGAAGTCATTTTCTGCCTTCCAATGAGTAGAACACTGTTTCCCTTTTAACAATCCTGTTGCAGCAAGTAAAAATGCACCTACGCATAGACTTGCAACTTCAGCCCCTTCATTATATTGTTTTACGATCCAGGGAATAAATTCCTTATTCAATTTCAATGCATTATTTAAATTTCCCTGGACTGCCGGGATAATAATCAAATCAGTATTCTTAATTTCATTTAAAACTAGTTGAGGCTTTACCGTATATAAACCATTATTTAGCCGCACTTCTTTTGTCAAACCGACCAGATGAGCTTCGAATAAAGGATCTTTTCCAAGGGAAGCCAAAATGTTATTTGTTTCATTAAATGCCTGAAATGGTTCTTCAACACTATTTAATTTTGCATCATTTAAAACAAGGATTGATACGTGTTTCATTTTATTCTTTAAGATTTGTTTTAGATTGATTTATCCGCAGAATGAAAATATATAAAAGGATTGTCGCATTCAACCCCAAAGGTCGGCTAAATCACACCTTAGTGATTTTATAAGTTTGAATAATTAAAAAAATGAATACCTATCCTCATCTGAGCATAATTTTAAGAAGATTAAACAACTTTTACGTTTCTCAAATCTGCCTTATAACCTTTTAATAAAGCATAAGTTACTTTATCCATAGTTGCACCTTCAAAAATTGTTTTTTTCACATTTGTTTTAAAAGAAACATTTTGAAGTGTAGCGTTTTTGAATGAAGTATTCTTTAATGAAGAATAATCAAAATTAGTCCCGGTCAATTTCATATTTTCGAAACTAACATATGACAATTCAGAATATTTAAAATTTGTATTGTCTAATGATGCATTTTTAAAACTAGTACCATTTAAATTTGATTTTGTAATGTTGCAAGAGTTCATAACAGCACCATCAAAATTACAACCGCTGAGTTCGCAGGATTTAAACAAAGAATCGCTGAGATTTGCATTTTTAAAATTAGTATTCTTCAAGTCACTGCTTTTGAATGTACTTCCCGAAAGATCGGAATTATGAAAATCAGAATTTTCAAGGTTGCTGTAATTGAATATTCCTTCTTTAAGATCGAGTGAATCAAACTTTGATTCGGATAAAGGGCTATAGGATAAATTCCAGGTCACCCTCTCCCGGAGTTCATTTATTTTATCCGAAATATTTTCGATAATTTCAGAAATGTCACCTAGTGAATCGATAGTTTGTTTATAAGCGCTTTCTTCGGCTTGTCCGCTGCCAACTAAATCTTTGAATTTATCCATCATGTTAATTAAAAGTTCCTCTTTTAGATCTTTAATTCCTGCGTTATTTTCGTAAGGTTTAAATATTTCTTCAAGATATTCTTTTATTTTTTGTTCCGTGTTCATGCTTTCTCCTTAGTATTAAATTAATTTATCTATTATTTTTTTCGCAAATTCCCAGTTTTTTTGATTCTCAGTATATATTTTTTTACCATCGTTTGTAATTTTATAATATTTCCTGCGTCCGCCCTGCGTTTCATCGCCCCAATAAGATTTTACATAGCCATTTTGCTCAAGCCGTTTTAAGCTGGAATACATAGTTGCTTCATTCAGCTCGTATTCGCCGTTTACAGCTGTTGAAATTGATTTTGATATTTCGTAGCCGTACTTGTCTTTTTCAACAAGCAGTTTTAATATAATTGTATCGATATGGCCTCTAATAATATCAGATGATATTCTGTTCATATTTACCTTCTATTATTTACGAAGTAAATATAATATAAAATACTATGTCTGTCAAGGTAATATCACAAAAATATTACTGGCAGTGTGATAATAATTAGACTTTCGAATATTGATTGCAATGCTGAGAAAATGGTGTCCAAATTATTTGCCAAATTTACACGGCATATGGGGAAGCTTTTAATCCTCTTTATTTAATTTCATAAATAGGCTGTTCTCACTATCGTTAGGCAAAACTTCACTTGTGATAGATACAGATAGTACTTCAACTTTTTCATCTTAATTGTTAACTAAGTAATTTTAGATTACAGATAAAGAAAATTTTGAATGTTATAATCACCATCGAATTTCTTCAAATTATTTCATAAGAAGAAGATATAATGGCAAACTTTAAAGAAATTTCCACAAAGGAATTATTAAACGAAATAAAAAATCAGAATGCGAAAATTATTGATATACGGTCGCCTGAAGCTTATCACGGATGGAAAGAAGAGAATGAAAAAAGAGGCGGACATATTAAATGTGCAAAGAAACTCCCGGCAAAATGGGCAAAATATATAGATTGGATTGAAATTGTCAGATCAAAAGAAATATTACCAAGTAACAATATAATTATTTATGGTTACGATAAAATTCAAATAGAGAAAGTCGCTAATCTATTTGAGAAGACAGGTTATCAGAACATAAATGTTTATAATTCTTTCATTGATGAATGGAGTGCCGATGATGAATACCCGATGGAAATAATGCCGAGATATTCACAATTGGTTTCGGCTAAATGGCTGAATGAACTTATCACAAAAGGTTCGGCTGCCGAGTATAAAAACAATAAATATATAATTTGCCATGCTCATTACCGTAACAGAGAAGATTATGAAAATGGACATATTCCGGGCGCCATCGATATTGATACGCTTTTGTTGGAGTCTCCCGAAACATGGAATCGCCGTTCACCCGAAGAATTAAAAAAAGCACTGGAAAGTTTGGGTATTACTTATGATACAACTGTCATTTTATACGGGCGGTTTTCATATCCCGACAACAATGATCCTTTTCCGGGAAGCAGTGCCGGGCATCTCGGTGCAATGCGGTGTGCATTCATTATGATGTATGCAGGAGTAAAAGATGTTCGCCTGCTGAACGGAGGTTTACAATCATGGCTTGATGAAGGTTTCGAAATTACAAAACAAGAAAGCAGCAGGCAGCCCGTACATGACTTCGGAATTAAAATTCCGTCCTTTCCTCAATTTGCAGTAGATCTCCCTGAAGCAAAAGAAATTTTAAAAGCTGAAGATAAAAATTTAGTATGTGTACGAAGCCGGAAAGAATATATCGGTGAGGTTAGCGGATATAATTATATTGAAAAGAAAGGCCGTATACCCGATGCAGTCTTTGCCGATTGCGGCAGCGATGCATATCATATGGAAAACTATCGCAACCTCGACCATACAACACGAGAATATCATGAAATAGAAATGAATTGGAAAAAGGCTGGAATTACTCAGGATAAATTTAATGCATTCTATTGCGGAACAGGATGGAGAGCAAGTGAAGCTTTCTTTAATGCCTGGCTTATGGGGTGGCCTAAAATTGCCGTCTTCGACGGTGGATGGTTTGAGTGGAGCAATAATAATTTACCTTTCGAAACCGGGCTGCCTAAATAGTATAATAAAATGACTATAAATGAAATTCAGGACAAGATAATAGAAGAGTTTGCCTCGTTGGAAAGTGGCTGTGAAAAATATGAGCATATCACCAGCCTGGGAAAATCGCTCGAACCATTAAAACAAGAATTTAAAACCGAGGAAAATCTTATTGGCGGGTGTCAATCGAGAGTATGGCTGAAAGCAGAGATAAAAGATAAAAAACTTTATTTTACTGCAGATAGTGACTCCTTAATAACTAAAGGGATAATATCATTGCTGTTCAGGGTGGTTAACAATCAATCTCCGGAGGATGTATTAAAAAGCAAATTATACTTTATTGAGCGGATTGGATTAAAATCGAATCTTTCACCTGCCAGGAGTAACGGATTATATACAGTGGTAAGTCGAATATATGCTTTTGCGAAAAAAAAATTATAACTTGTATTTTAAAATATCCGTCATTTTAAAAAGTTTTTGAATAAATCTTCTAATGAAATTTTTCTTCATTTGAAAGCATTTCAATAATTTTAATTATTCTTTTTCCCCTTGTCTCTGATCTTTTAGCAGTTTGCAGCCTCCAGGCAATTGCATAGAGATTTGCTCTGTTAAGAGTTTTATAAAATTTATAAGCTTTTTTATTCTTAGAAATTTCTTTGAGAAAATCATCTGGAATCTTCATATTACCGGGTGAGTCATAAGCTTTATCCCATCTCCCGTCTTTTTTTGCTAGATCAATTTCTTTTTGTCCTGCCGGTTTCATTTTTTTAAGTTTTATTAATTCAAGAGTGCGGTCGGCATTTCTTTTAGACCAGATGCTTTTGGGTCTTCTTGGTGTAAATTTTTGGAGCCAAGATTTATCATTACATTTTTTTAACTGCCCATCGATCCAGCCGTAACATAAAGCCTCGTCTAAGGCTTCGTCGTGTGATACAGTGGCAACACCGGAATCCTTCTTGAAAAATCTAAGCCAGATACCTTCCGATTTTTCGTGATTTTCTTTAATCCATGTCCCGAATTCTTTTTGTGTTTTGAAAGATAATTGTTCCAAAAATTTAAACTCCCACTTTATTTCTTTTCTTTTTTTGTTCCAAT
>JBJKQE010000157.1:0-30633 GCA_046705645.1 Ignavibacteriaceae bacterium
CTTCATTTAATTGACGCACAGAAATAGCTATAATAAAAGCTATAATCGGCGAAAAATAAAGCAGGTATTTAAAGGATTTCATAAATTCGATTAATTAGAATTTGTAAATATGCGAATATCTCTTTTCCCATTCAAATTTTTAATTAAGTATTTGTGTTAAATTTTAGTTATTAATTCTGCGGGATCTTCACAAAGAATCATTATTAAAAATTAAGAATAAAATCTGATAATTTTTTCAAATTAAACTATGATTAATTGATAAACAATTTTTATGCAAAAATATTTCTCTTCCCAATTTTAGCGCATTTTTGTGCGAATAATCAATTAAAATGAAATTTTAGAAATATATATTCCCGGTGAAATCAAATTGTTTTTAATAATGGAAGGAGGCGAATAAATAATATAAGGGGAGAAAAAAAAATTTGATATGTCTCTCATAAAATTTGAATTGAATATTATCTCAATATTCGATTTTAATGAATGATTAAATAATGAAATTGATGATAAAAATTTATAGGTGATAATATGGAACATATGAGGGAATATACAATTAAAATCTTAAAAGATTTAATTGAAGCATGCCGGGATGAATGTTTACTCTTTAATACAGCATCCGATAATATTCAAAATGAAAACATAAAAGAAACATTTAAAAAATATGCTCAAGAAAAGCAAGAACATTTAATAAAATTGAAATGCGAGGTAAAAAGACTCGGTGGAGATTTGGATGAACCGAACAGTAATTTTATAGACAAGCGTCCCATCTTAAATATAAATGCGGAAAATGATCCTAAAATGTTATTGTGGGAATGTGTAAGACGAGATACTTTAGCAATAAATTTGTACTCTTCAGCTATGAAAGAAGACATCCTCTGGGAGGTGATTCCTTTAGTGGCCAAGCAATACTTCGGGTCAAAAAATATACATGACCAGATTTATAATATTTTTAATAAAGCGATTGAAATACAAAGGCAGCCCTTCGTTCAAGTTCCTATGAATTAAATAAATTTAAACTCGTAATAAGAGATTTGAATAGATTAGCTTTAAAAGAGTAATTTGGATCTAATCAAATAGATTTTTCTCTTCAGGAGAATTGTACTTTGATTTACCAAATCTTTTATAAGCTAAACTTGTGGCTTCCCTTCCTCGCGGAGTCCTTTGAATGAATCCCTGCTGGATTAAGAATGGTTCATAAACTTCTTCAATTGTTCCGGGATCTTCATTAACAGCTACTGCCAAAGTATTTAAACCAACAGGCCCGCCTTTGTATTTTTCAATTATTGCTAGAATTATTTCCTTATCCATTTCATCCAATCCGTACTCATCTACTTCAAGAGCAACCAGAGCTTTTTTAGAAACTTCAATATCAATATTCTTTTTATCTTCAAAGTCGGCAAAATCTCTTGTCCTTCTGAGCAGGCGATTTGCAATTCTTGGAGTTCCTCTTGAACGTTTTGCAATTTCAAAAGCAGCATCTTTATCAATTTTTAATTCCAAAATTTTAGCAGAACGTTCAACTATTTTGTGCAAAGTGTTCGATTCATAATAATCCAATCTAAATTTTATACCAAATCTATCTCTTAAAGGTGAAGATAACATGCCGGCTCTGGTAGTTGCACCAATCAATGTGTATTTAGGAAGTTTAATCTGAACCGATCTGGCATTAGGCCCGCTGTCAATCATAATATCCAATTTGTAGTCTTCCATTGCGGAATATAAATATTCTTCAACAACCGGACTTAAGCGATGAATTTCATCAATAAACAAAACCGATCTTTCTTCAAGAGTAGTCAATAACCCGGCAAGGTCGCCCGGTTTTTCAAGAACAGGTCCGGAGGTAACTTTTAGTTTTACTCCCATTTCATGAGCAATAATATGAGCTAATGTCGTTTTTCCAAGTCCGGGAGGTCCGGTCAATAATACATGATCAAGAGCTTCGTCTCTTTTAATTGCTGCAGAGATAAAAACATTTAAATTATCTGTTATTTTTGACTGACCGACAAAATCAGTTAGTTTAAGTGGCCTTAAGGATTGCTCGTAGCGCTTTTCTTCTTCATTTATTTCAGCACTTGTTGCTTCAGTTTTTCTCATTTATCAATATTTATTTTTATAAAGATATTTTCAGATAAAAATAGAATTTATTTAATTAAATATTACACAGAATTAAAGATATATAAAATTATTACATATTAAGTTACCAATTCTTTATTTCTAATTTTGAATCTGTGAATAAAATATACCATAGCAGTCATTGTTAAAATCATTATTAAAGCTATTCCTACAGTATTAAAAACACCTAAGCTGTGATCGAATAACGCAATTAGACCCGGATTCCAAGCGCTTCCGTATAAAATTGTAAGATGAACGACATATATTAAAAGTGTATTTCTTCCAATCAGAATAAATATTCTCGGAATTGTTTCAACTTTAATTGAAATTAAAGATACAATTGAATTTAAAATTAGGACAACACCCAGACGGAGAAAGATTAAATTCGGGCTTGTAGTCCAGAAATTGCTTTGTCCATAAACGGCAATTTCAATTTCGTTTCCGATTAGTGACAAAACTATTAAAATTACTCCCCATACCGCAAGTTTAATACTAAATTTATAAGACTTAAAAATTAACGGATGTTTAGCAAGAAAACTGCCGAGCACACCTCCGGCCACGACATAACCTGCCCAGGGAAATAACGGGAAATTAGATCCTGTACCGGTATAAAAATATCCGGCAATCCACTGGGGAAAAATATTCATCCAATTTATATTACTAAACCACGGATATAGTCCGAAAAATATTAGAGCGCCGAAAGTGAAAACAAAATAATCACTAATTTTTATTTTTTCAGATAGAAATAAGAATACCATTATGAAAAAAATACCGAATCCAATAAGATGCAAAACATCTACGGCAAAAAAGGTGTCCCATTGAGTTTTAGGAATATTTGAAAAATTTATGACTGTCGGTGTCGGATATCTTAATAAATAACCAAGGAATAATAAAAGTAAAAATCTTTTAATGCCTTTTTTAGTCCGTGGGTTGTTATTGAAAGGCTGATTCACAAGTCTAAACAAATATGTAAAAACAGTACCAGCTGTAAACATAAAAATAGGAGCAGTCATTCCCCTCATAAAAAACCAAAAATGGAAAATAGGGTAATCAAGGTTTCTGTAATTATTTGCTAAAAGGACATCCACAGTATGCCCTTGAACCATTTGAAGAACAGCAAAGGCTCTCATTAAATCTATAAAAATGATCCTATTCTTTTTAGAGCTGTCAGTCATAAATTTTGTATTATAAACTTTTAAAAAGTATGGCGTGTAAAATAAACAATCAATAATAATAATTAAATATAAAAGATTAAGTGGATAATTTGATACTTAAATCCTTAAATTCTAAAAAATATTATTATGAGGGTAAAATTTTTAATAAAAGGAAATAGAAATATTTTTCCTCTAGTGATCCTTTAAAATAAAAACCCGCCATTGAAGCGGGTTTTAATAAATCAGTTTTTAATATTTAATTTATATTAATTGTTCTCGGTTTGATTCTTTCATGTTTCGGCAGATTTATAATCAACTGTCCGTTTTCAAATTTTGCATCAATCTTAGTTTGATCAATACTGTTAGAAAGTCTGAAACGTCTGTAATAATTCCCTATTATATTTTCATTTAAGAGATATTTTCTATTTATTGTTTCTTCATATTTGATCTTGCCAAAAATTGAAATTGCATTCTCTTCAAGTTTCAAGTGAATATTTTCTTTTGAAACTCCGGGTAAATTAGCAACTAATACAAAATCATTATCTGTTTCATATATGTCTACAAGAGGTGCAACGTTTCTTTCATTTTCCAAAATATTCAGCCATGATTTTTGTTCCTCTTTTACCTCTGTATTTTCATTTTCTCTATATTCAGTCATTTTTATCTCTCCTATAATTTTCATTATACTTAAATTAAAAATTCTAGTTATAATTTTTGGGCTTTACCAGACAGGTAAAGCCCTAATAAAGGAATGAATTTTACTTAATCTTTTTTATCGTCATCAACAACTTCGTAGGAAGCGTCTTGTACATCTTTATCATCGCCGCCTTTAGATTTATTTCCTTCCTCTTGTTTCGGTTCTGCCTGCGGACCGCCGGCACCCGGCTGTCCTGCATTCGTTTGCGAATAAAGCTGTGAAGCAATTTCATTCCATACTTTATTCAAGGAATCAGTAGCAGATTTTATTTGTTCCGAATTATTCGTAGCTAGAGCATCTTCAACTTTTTTAATTTCAGATTCCAGTTTAGATTTTGAATCTGCAGATATTTTATCTTTAAGTTCTTCCATTTGTTTCTTTGTCTGGAATACCAGGCTGTCTGCTTGATTCTTTATTTCCACCGAATCTTTCTTTTTCTTATCATCAGCTGCATGTTCTTTTGCATCATTTTTCATTTTTTCAACTTCATCTTTTGATAAACCGCTTGAAGATGTAATTCTAATACTTTGCTCTTTACCGGTTGCTTTATCTTTCGCCGAAACATGTAATATACCATTTGCATCTATATCAAAAGTAACCTCTATTTGAGGAACGCCTCTTGGTGCCGGTGGAATTCCATCTAAATGAAATCTTCCCAATGTTCTGTTGTCCGCAGCCATTGGTCTTTCGCCCTGAAGAATATTAATCTCAACAGAAGGCTGACTATCCGATGCAGTCGAGAAAATTTCACTCTTCTTAGTAGGAATTGTTGTATTAGCGTCAATCAATTTAGTCATTACTCCGCCTAAAGTTTCAATACCAAGAGATAATGGAGTAACATCAAGTAATAAAACATCCTTAACGTCGCCTGTAAGAACACCGCCTTGAATTGCTGCACCAACAGCAACTACTTCATCCGGGTTGACTCCTTTGTGCGGTTCTCTTCCGAATATTTTCTTTACTAATTCTTGAACCATCGGGATTCTTGTAGAACCGCCGACAAGAATAACTTCATCAATGTCCGATGCTGAAATTCCCGCATCTTTAATTGCCTGCTCACAAGGTATTTTTGTTCTTTGTACAAGATCATCAATCAACTGTTCAAATTTAGATCTGCTTAAGTTGATATTGAGATGTTTTGGACCATCTTGAGTAGCGGTAACAAATGGTAAATTAACATCAGTAGTTGCAGAAGAAGATAATTCAATTTTAGCTTTCTCTGCAGCTTCTTTTAATCTTTGAAGAGCCATAGGATCTTTTCTAAGATCAATGCCTTCCTGCTTTTTAAATTCATCTGCAAGAAAATCTATAATTCTCTGGTCGAAATCATCGCCGCCAAGGTGAGTATCACCATTAGTTGACTTCACTTCAAATACACCGTCACCAAGCTGAAGCACAGAAATATCAAAAGTTCCACCGCCTAAATCATAAACAGCAACTGTATGATCTTTAGTTTTCTTGTCCAAACCGTAAGCTAAAGCTGCAGCAGTAGGTTCATTGATAATTCTTTTAACCTTTAAACCGGCAATTTCTCCAGCGTCTTTTGTTGCTTGTCTTTGTGAATCATTAAAATAAGCTGGAACAGTAATAACAGCTTCGTTTACTTCCTGGCCTAAATATTCCTCAGCAGTTTTTTTCATCTTCTGAAGTATCATAGCACTAATTTCCGGCGGAGAATAAACCCTGTCACCTATTTTAACACGAGCCGAACTATTATCTCCCGAAATTACTTCATATGGAACTTTAGTTTTTTCATCCTGAACTTCATTTATCAATCGTCCCATAAATCTTTTAATAGAAAAGATTGTATTCTTAGGATTTGTAATAGCCTGCCTTTTAGCCGGCTGTCCGACTAATCTTTCTCCGTTTTTTGTAAAAGCCACTACAGACGGTGTTGTTCTGCCACCTTCAGAATTGGGTATTACTACCGGATCGTTTCCTTCCATTACGGAAACACAAGAATTTGTAGTACCTAAATCAATTCCAATAATTTTTCCCATTGTAAATCACTCCTTAATTTCACTTTTTATCGGCAGATTTTTACTGCCTGTTAATAATTAATTAATTTTAATTTCTTTTTCTTGCTTTTCTTCTTTTACCTTTTTTGCAACTGCAATTCTTAATACACCCTCTTCGTAAGCTGCTTGAATATTCTCATGATCGACTTCTTTTGAAAGATTAAAATTCCTGGAAAATTTGCCAAAATTTCTTTCATTTTTGTAATAGTTTAATTCTTTGTTTTCATTATTATGTTTTTTCTTTTCTCCGCTTACTGTCAAAACAGAATCTTTCAAAGAAATTTTAAGATCCTCTTTTTTGACACCAGGTATTTCAATTTCCACATAAAAATTTTTTTCATCACTTAAAATGTCAGCCTTAGGTTTAAATGAATTATTATAGCTAAACTCTATATCCGGAAATTCACCAAAAATATTATGAAATTTTTCGCTAAAATTTTCAAATTCTTTACCGGGATTAAATCTTACATATGTCATTTCCTTTTCCTTCCTATTTTAATTTTTTGTCTTGTAAATTACAATCGTTGTGCCATACCTTAGATTTTATCCTAACTAATTATAAAATATAGATTTAATCTTGTTATTCTGGAATAATTGGTGAGGGCATATTGGCACGTGATATGCCAATATGTCAATAGGAAAATAATTAAATGACAATTTATCTGACACTTTTGTTAAAATTTAATTATTTTAACATAGTAAAAATAGAGGTAATTTTTGTTTAACTTTGAACGTTTTGACATTAAGCTTAATACGGAATTTATCGGTAGAAACTTTGTTTATACTTCAGAAATAGATTCTACAAATTCATTCCTTCTAAATAAATCAAATAAAATATCTGTTGACGGTACAGTCTTGTTGGCTGAAAAGCAAAATAAAGGAAAAGGTAGAAAAGATAGAGTATGGTACAGTACAAAAGATCAGAATTTAACATTTTCTATTCTATTAACAAATAAAAAATATTTAAGTAAAAGTTTAAATCTAATTAATTTTGTTTCCTCCCTGGCAGTAGCTGTTTCAATTGAAAATCTTTATCAATTAAAAACAGACCTTAAATGGCCGAATGATGTATTAGTCAATACAAAAAAGATATCCGGAATTTTGCTTGAATCAATATCTCAAGGCAATAAAGTTGATCGGCTTGTTATTGGGATTGGCATAAATGTTAATCAGACTCTTTTCCAAGGGAATTATAAAATTGCACCAACTTCTATCAGACTAGAGCTAAAAGAACAAATCGACAGAGAAAGACTATTAGCAGAATTATTAAATAACTTTGAAGAAATTTTGCAAAAACTAAATATAGAACCTGACGAAATTCTGAAAGATTGGAAACTGCGATGCAGACTTATCGGGGAAAAAATTTCTATTTCCGAAGGCGAAGATATTAAGTACGGTATTTTTGATGACTTGGACAGTGAAGGATATTTACTTCTGAAAAATAAAGGCAAAGTTGAGAAAATCCATTTTGGCGACGTGAGCATAGTATAATGTTTTTAGCCTGCGATATTGGGAATACGAATATTAAAACAGGAATTTTTAATAACGAAAAACTAACTGAATTTAATTCTTTCCCAAATTACTCATCTTTAATAAACTATTTAAAAAGTATAACATTCAATAAAGCTGCCATATCATCCGTTGTTCCGGAAATTAGGGAAAGGTTGACAAATGACATTGTATCTTATAAAAATGTAGAACCTTTTATAATTAACAAGTTGGTTAAGTTTAATTTGAAAATATTATACAAATCTATTGAAACTTTGGGCATAGACAGAATCTGCAGCGCCGAAGGTGCATTTTCTATATTCAAAAAATCCGGTGAATTTATTAATTATAAATACGAATCTTATATAATTTCGATAGATTTTGGTACGGCAACTACAATTAATATTATCCGTTACCCGGGAGAATTTATAGGCGGTATTATTGCTCCGGGTTTAACTATGATGTTTGAAGGATTAAATAAGAAAACAGCACAACTGCCAAACGTAAATTTTCCTGACTATAAATCAATTATCGGCAAAGATACAAAATCGTCAATTGCAAGCGGCGTATTGAATTCAACTATCGGCTTGATCGAGAAAGTTATTCGATCGCTTGAAGAAGAAACAGGATATATAAAAATTAAAATCTTCGTTACGGGAGGAAATTCAGAAAAAATTTTGGATTATTTACCTTTTAAATTCGAGTATGAAAAAGGATTGGTACTTCTTGGTATAAAATCAATTTATGATAAGAATTTTGCATGATAATAATTTTTAGGATTATCTTAATTTTATATCTTTACTAAAAAGTTATCTATTAATCTTGTATTACCGATTTTACAAGCAATCAAAATATAATAGCTTTTACCTTCTATAATATTTTTAACTTCGTCAAATGTATCAGACTCGACTATTCTAATATATTCCGGATTAGAGGAGTCTACAGAGTTCACTATCTTCAACATGCTATTATATATTACCGAAGTTTTTCTTTCACCGGATTTTATAATTTCTGCCGCTGATTTTAATGATTTATATAGCACCAACGCATCTTTTCTTTCTTTTGGTGATAGATATATATTTCTAGAACTCATTGCTAATCCATCCGCTTCCCGAACAATAGGACAAACAATTATTTTAACCGGGAACTTCAAATCTTTAACCATTTGCTGAATTATTGCAGCCTGCTGTGCATCTTTTTGTCCGAAGAAAGCATAATCCGGATTAACAGAATTAAAAAGAATTGATACAATAGTTGTAACACCCTTAAAATGAGTCGGCCTAAATTCGCCCTCCAAAATCTTTGAGATGTTTTTTACTTCCACATAAGTTTGATAATTTTTCGGATAAACCTCATCTTCGCTTGGAAAGAATAAATAATCAACGTTAAATTCTTTTAGTATTTTTTTATCTCTTTCAATATCCCTTGGATATTTTTTAAGATCTTCGTTTGGACCGAATTGAGTCGGATTCACAAAAATAGAAACAACAGTTATGTCTGTTTTTAGTTTGGATTTTTTTATTAAGGATAAATGACCGTCATGCAGATAGCCCATTGTAGGAATGAAACCAATAGATAAACCTTCTGCTTTCAATTTAGTAGAAAGCTGCCGCATTTTTTTTGAACTAAAAATAGATTTGATAGTTTCCTCAAGTCATTAAGGATAACACTGTATATATATTATTTTTTAATTCTTTTCTAGGAGAAATAATATCGACAAAACCCTGTTCAAGTAAAAACTCCGATCTTTGAAATCCCTTAGGTAAGTCTTTGCCAATAGTTTGTTTGATAACTCTGGGTCCGGCAAATCCAATAAGCGCTTGAGGTTCCGCTATGTGGATATCGCCAAGCATTGCATAGCTTGCCGTAGTTCCGCCTGTCGTGGGATCTACCATAACCGAAATGTAAGGTATTTTTGCTTCTGCCAGCCTTGCTAACCGAGCGCTAGTTTTTGCCATTTGCATAAGCGAAAAAGCGCCTTCCATCATCCTGGCGCCGCCGCTGGTTGAGACAATTACCAAAGGTATTTTATTTCTATATGCTCTATCAATAAGTCTGGCAATTTTTTCACCGACTACAGATCCCATGCTTCCACCGATAAATTTAAAATCCATACACCCAAATGCAACGTCCATAGAATTAATCTTGCCAGTTCCGGTTTTTACAGCATCATTCAGCCCAAGTTTTTTAATTGTTTCCTGAATCCGCACTTTATATTTTTTAGTATCTTCAAATTCCAAAGGATCGGCAGAACGCATTTTTCTATCGGTTTCTTTGTAACTTCCTTTATCAAGAATAATGTCGATATATTCTTTGCTGCCGATTCTGAAATGATATCCGCACTTAAGACATGTCCAAAGATTTGATTCAAGCTGCTTCTTATGTATGATCTCTCCGCAGCTTGGGCATTTTTCCCACAGACCGTCAGGCAGATCCTTCTTTTGAGAGTCAGGTGAAATATTTTCTTTTGATCTTTTAAACCAAGCCATATTTTTTTAATTATTTGTTACATTAACATGAATAAACAAAGTTTTTGCACTTTCTTCCGGATCATTGGACATAACGGAAATAGTTCTAACTAACTTACCGAATTTACCGCTTGAATCAAACTTAACTAAAATTTCACCTTCTTTTCCGGGTGCTATATCTTTATTCTTCGGGACAGCCGCAGTACAACCGCAGGATGTACTTATATGTTTGATATGAAGAACTGAATCACCTTTGTTTACAAATTTAAAGATGTGGCTTACAATAGTATCTTGTTTAATAGTTCCGAAATTATATTCTGTTTCTTCAAATGAAATTCTTGGACCTTTTGTTGAATCACTCAGCGAATCCTTCGGCATATAAGCTAAAGTTGGTCCCGTTTGCGGCGTAGCTTTTGTTACAAATACTTTTAAATCGGGATTAGTAGGATCATTTGTTTTAATTGATACATAATTATCTAATCTGCCGGAATTACTCAAATTTGTATACTCAACGAAGAGATTTGCCGAATCAGCCGGCTGAATTATAGTTTTGTCCAACGAAGCTATAATATATTTACCTGAAGTTCTGACATCCGAAAGTTTAAGTGCAGAGCCGCCTCCGTTAAATAATATGAAAGTATGAAGAACTGTTGTCCCATATGCAATATTTGAAAAGTTATAATCCACTTGGGGAACAGTTACTCTAGGTCCGATTGCCTGCGCAAATAAAACAGCACAAAAGAAAACCGACACGGTTAATAATTTCTTAACCATTTTTTCTTTCCTTTATAATGAATTTTTTTAAATAATTAGGCTCCAAGTATTCATAATCATAAGTAATTAACTCGGAACCGAAAATTTTACTCCAAATTGCAATGTACAATGGCGACGGAGCAATAAAATTATTATTCCCTTCCACTCTATTGCTGCTTCTATTTAAATTTACATTGCCGAAAATTAATGTATTTTGAGCCAACCGACGGAAATCGTCATGGTTTATAATTCGTAATTTCTCCACAAATATATAATTATTCAAATTAATTTTAAACTTGGCATAATAAATCTCTTCCATGTTTACTTTGTTTGCGATTATAAATTCTGTCCCGGAAGGTAAAAAGAACGATAATTGTAAAGCCATTGCTTCAAATGTAGGCACAGATATAACGGGTAGTGAAGAACCGAATGCAATTCCTTTGGCTGCGGATAATCCTATTCTTAATCCTGTAAACGATCCCGGGCCGGACGAAACAGCTATTACACCCAAGTCACTTGTTTCAATTCCCGCCGAATGAATAACATAGTCAATAGTCTCAAAAAGCTTTTCAGCATGAGAATTTTTTAAATAAATTTGAGATTCAAAAAATTCAGTATCATTAAAGTAAACACAAGCACCGCAAATACTTCCGGAAGTTTCAATAGATAATATCGGTTTATTTTCAATCATTTTTTTTAAAAGTAAATTCCCTTGAATAATCTTCGTTTAATTTTATTTCTATAATAATTCTTTTTTTCGGTAAAATTTCATGGAATAAATCTCCCCACTCAATAAAGACAATTGCATCCGGATTATTTAAATAATCGTTAAACCCGATATCATATAATTCCACCATTTCATTTATTCTGTAGAAATCAAAATGAAATATTTTATAGTTGCCTTCATATTCATTTATGATAGCAAAAGTCGGACTATTAACATTATTGCCGCCCAAAGCTTTTACCGCATTTTTAATAAAAAAAGTTTTTCCCGCTCCCAGATTGCCGTTTAATATTACAACATCACCTGGGAAAATACTTACGGCAAAATCTTTTGCCAATTCAATAGTTTCTTCTTCCGAATTGATTAACTTCTTAAACGGGAAATCCATTTATTTAGGTTCCATGGTTATAACAGGTAAAATTATTTCTTCCATAGAAATACCCCCGTGCTGAAAGGTATCTTTATAATATGTTAAATATTTATGATAATCTGTCGGATAAACAAAATAGAAATCTTCTTTAGCAATAATATAATTTATCGTAACTCCCCGTTTGGGTAATTTATATTCTTCAGGATTTTTAATATAAATTGCATGCTTATCATCTACTTTTAGATTTCTGCCGAATTTAAACCTTAAATTTACCGAAGCCTCCCTATCGCCGAGAACTTTAGCTCCTCTTAATGAACGGATACTGCCGTGATCGGTAGTAATTATAACTTTTGCATTTTTAACATTTGCCAAAGCTTTAAATGAACCATAAAGCGAGGAATGTGTAAACCAGGTATTCGTTAATGAACGATATGCAGGTTCATCCGGGGCAATTTCCTTTAACAGATCGGAATCAGATCTTCCGTGAGCAATCATATCCAAAAAATTTACAACAATTGCAGTAAAATTAGTGTTTTGATATGATAGAATATTCTGTTCAAAATTTCTTCCTACTTCCGGATCGATAATTTTCAAATACTTTAATTCGTTTCGAAGTTTAATTTTTTTCCTGTCGAGCAGCAACTGCAGCAATTCTTTTTCATATTTATTCATACTTTTTTCGTCGTCATCCCCGCTGCTCCAAAGTGTGGGATAATGTTTTTCAATTTCCGATGGAAATAGACCGCTGAATAAGGCATTTCTGGCATATGGCGTTGCTGTCGGAAGTATGGAGTAATAATAATCTTTCTCTATTTTAAACAGGTCGCGAAGATGTTGCTCCATAATCAGCCATTGATCTAATCGTAAACAATCTAGCACAAAGAAAAAAACTGAAGAGTTAGAATCTTTCAGATGCGGGATAACATATTTAGACACAATTTCAGGTGATAGCGTAGGAGTATAATCATCGCCTAGGGAAGTGATCCAATTTCTATAATTTTTTTCCACAAATTTTGAAAATTCTTTATTACCCTCTTTCTTTTGATCATTCAAACTTTGCCGTAAATCTATTCCGGGGTGAGAGTCTAATTCGACGTCCCAATTAACTAATTTTAAATATATTTCAATCCATTCAGCAAAATCCATATTATTCAAAAAAGCTCTTGAAATCTCATTAAAGTCCTGCAGATAATCCTTTGCAGCATATTGACCTGAAATTCTTTTTCCTTCGAGAATTTTTTTACAAACTAAAAGGACTTGACTTGGATTAATAGGCTTAGTTAGATAGTCTGTAATCTTTACACCTATAGCTTCATCCATTAAACTTTCTTCTTCACTTTTAGTAATCATTACAACGGGTAAACCGGCATTTATATCTTTAATTTCACTAAGAGTTTGTAATCCTCCCATTCCCGCCATCATTTCATCCAAAAAAATTAAATCATAGTCTTTTTCTTTTACCGCGGAAATGGCGTCCTCACCATTAGTTACGGTATCTACTAAATATCCCTTTTCTGATAAAAATATTATATGTGAACGAAATAAATCAATTTCATCGTCCACCCATAGTATTTTCTTTTCTTTCATTTGATTCCTTCCTTTTAAATAATTGCCTTATTCTATGTAATTAAGGTAACATAAAAAAAATTAAATATTAGCTGTTCTTTAGCAACTTCCTCTTAAACATAAAATATTGTGATTAAAACTAAATAATTATTGAATTGCAATATGGACATCCAAGCCCGCTGTATTCGTAGTCATAGGCGGAACCTGCGAAGCTCCAACAGGTTGTGTTGTTGTTTTTTGATAAAATATAGATATCGTTACTTTTGAACTGATTGTATATTTCACTCTTGGTTCTATTGTTACTCTGTCTGTTCCATTTTGCGGAATTCCGCCGTCTGTATAATTATTCATATCATATAAAATTGAAGTGCTTTGAGAATTTGTATATGAAAAAGTAAATTCAATATCGTTCTTAAGTGAAATGCCGAATAACGGTAAATCAAATCCGGTTTTAGAATAAGTTGCAGATATTCCTATATCTTTTTGAAAACTTTCCGTAATGTTCTGAGTTGAAACCCCCAAACTGTAACTGGAATTAGTAGAATATTTAACACTGCCACTTAAATTACCATTCCACAGTTTGCCAAAAGTCATGTTTAAACCTACTAATGGGGCAAAACCGTAAGTTATAGTTTGAGTTTGAACCACGGTTTTCCCGCTAGGATCCAAACTCCAGCCTTGACTATATTGAGATGAGTAAGCATGATTAAGAGAAGCTCTTTCTGTAAACATTTTAAAAGGCCAGTATTTTTCCAGGCCGTCCCAGGAAATAGTCCAATTTGGCCGTGGTATATAGTTTGCAAAATCTTTAAGAAAACTTACTCTGGATAAAAGCGGTAAAGATTCAAAACCCTCTGTAAAAGCAGCCGCTAAATTTGCTCCTGGGTCGGCTGCATTAGGGTCATAAAGATCATGCACACGACTAATTCCGCTTTTAAAAATACTTAATAAAGAAACCGGAGGCAGTGAAAGAAATGAACGGCTTATTGTTCCGGTTTCACTTATATATTGAAGCGAAGTAGCTCCGGTTATTGAATCGGAGTTTAGGTTAACGCTTTTATTTAAAGACCACCCTACTTTCCAATTCAAATCAATTTTTGCCCCTTCCCATAAAGGTTTTGAGGTCTGAAAACTTAAATTATTCTGCTGAGAATATACATCTGTGATATTAAGTCCGGGAACACGAATATTGCCTACATCAGAATTTAATCCCAGCATAAATAGTCTTGGCGGACCATAATTCTGGTTATAGGTTAATCCAAAGAAGTTATACAAACCGGTACCCTCTCCAACCAAGGCTGATTTGGAAACATTATTGTTATTGGTATAGTTGATATTAATTGATTCATAGTCGAAGAATAAAATCCTGGATAAATTTCTTATAAAGAGCCACGCATTTTTAAGAGGATTTATCTTTATTTTAACTCTTGCAGTATCTTTTATTGATGTTGTATCATTTATATTTGGTCTTGCCTCTTCCGGATGAATTCTGCCTTTCTCTGTATTAGGGTTTTCTCGTCCGAAATTGCGTTCTCTACCCTCTGTTTTTTGATTAGCTAGATTATTCTCAATTGGTCTGGCGTTTTCACTACTGGTAAATAAAGGTTCCGTTAAAGCTTTTAAGGCAAGATTTAAACCAACACTTGATTGACTGGCAAAACCGGCGCTTCGTCCGGCATCTCGTTGTGCAAAGTTATTGTTCCATCTATAGCCAACAGAATAACTTCCGGTCAAATTAAAATATCTATCAATATTCCATAAAGTCGGCAATTTCGGATTGGTTTGTATACTTAGATTTTGCGTAAATTGATAATCATTTCCGAAAAGGTTGCCGGATAGAATTTTTTTCCAAACTTCACTTTCCGGTTTAGGTGTTTTATCGGCATTAAATTCGAGATATGCAAGCGATGAATTTATTGCCATGTTATAATTTGATGTAATATTAAGTAAACCTCCATCAGTTAACTTCCAGATCGAGCTAAAATTACGATTAGTTGTAAAGTCATGTGAATAAATTGCCTGAATAGGGCTGTTATTCACCGAAGTATTTTCATTGAAAGATCTATTCCTTCTTACTGCCAGGCTAAAATTAATATTCTGCGGAGAATAATAAATTTTTAAATTTCTATAATCCTTGAACAGGCTAAAAATACTCCCGATTACCGGGATATTTGCTGCATATATATAGTTATCCGGACTTAGGGTAACTCCGTAATTCATATTAGCATTCCACTGCCAGCTTTTATTAACTAAGACAGTCGGGCTTCTACTGAATGTTTTATTGTAATTAAAACCAAAGCTTAAGGCATTAAACGTACTGTTAACTATCCACGAAGTACTTGGAATCCTAAAGGCTATATTTGAGGCCGACCAACTGTCTGAAACATTAATTGTCTGAGAATTCGTAATTATTTCCTGCCCGTTCATTCCAGTGTATTTTGTTGAGTCTGTTTGATTTTTAACTCTTTCATCAGCAATTGCCGCGGCAGCGTCCACTTTTATATCCGTGCCTGGAATATACAGCGGCTTGCCTATGGATTCCGAATGGGAATAACTTACACTTAAGTTACTGCCGGGCATATTAAACGGTAAAAGCTTAAGAACATTGAGATTGGTTGAGAGATTCCAATTTTTTGTACTTATCCTTGAACCGAATTGAGTAGAAAGACTATGGAAATATGGATCCGTTTCACTCATATTAAAATTAACAGTCATTAAATCTGCTAGCTTAAGAGAAGTTGCAACGTTATAAGCCCAGCCGGGATGATTGTCTGCCCCTATTACCCTTAATTCATCAATCCAGACTTCTCCGCTTACCGGATGCGGAAATTTTGTTTTACTAGTAATATTGATGATACCAATTGAAAGAAAACCCACGGAAGTTAAAGTCGGATTCCCTTTAATTCCGAAATAATGACCTGGTTGTCCAGGTATGGGTGATTCAAACACATACTTATAATTAGTCGAATCTAATTTCTGCTTTATTGCAGTCAAACTGCTAAACGGAATGTCCACATCGTTCCAGCCTTTTGTTATAGGTTCCCTGTATTCATAAAAGTTATTCGTATCCGTTCCGAACCTAAAATATAATTGAGCAGAATAGCCGCCTCCGGATGTATCGGCAATAGTAGTTCCAGGTGTATTATCACCATGTACAAAAAATTTCATTTCACTGTAATTGAATACATCAAGCGGTCTGTATAAATATTTAATGGCTTCTCTCGAGCTATCCGGCTGCAGGCCTTTCACAACGAGGTCCATTGACTGTTCATTACTATAAACATTCTGGTTCGGCTGGGTTAAGTCCCTTACCTGATTAATTCCCGGCGGCAAAGTATAATTTGGATTATCTTCGATATTAATAACGGATACCGCCATAACCGTATCATACGGTATAGCTTGTTCCCATTCATTTCCAATAAGATTGAACTCAGCGAACCTTATGTGCATCTTGCTGGTTTCACCAGTGGTAAACAATCTAATATACTCGACATCTGATAAAGTGGGACTTCCAACCGTCAATGAAGTATCCTGCAATGGAATTCTATATAAATACCACCCCTTGGAAGTATTAGGAGGACTTGTTATAAACTTTTCTTGCTTTGCTTTATTCGTATCTAACGGTATAGCATATCTAAAATAGCTGTTTACCTTATCAAGATTACCATTTAGATTTAAATCTTCCGTATCGGGAATTCTGCCTATATCAGTTAAGACAGCATTACCTTCGGTACCGTTTATATGATACCATGTCATCTCATCTTTAGGATCACCGCCGGTATTATACGAAAAATCATCTCCGCTTGGATCCTTCCTATTAGCTCTTGAATAATGAAGTACTTTTAGTGAATCTCTTTCTTGCGGATCAAACATTTCATCAAGTCCTGTGTCTTCATTTTGATCAACAATACCATTGCTGTTTTTATCTTCGGTATTAAGTATATTGTTCGGAATAACATCTTCACTAATTCTGCCGAGATCTATATATATGTATGAATTTGGAGGTGCTGTGATCACATTTAACCAAAATTCAATGTATTGAATATTCTGTGCTTGCAAATCATTTGATGCAGATGATAAAGCTTTCATCATACCTCCCCAATTAATACTCGGGTTTTGAAGTCTGGGATTCCAATTGTATGTACCTGGACTGTCCGGCATAAATACGAAGTCCAATACAGGAACTTGCTGATCTTGCGTAGCTACTTTCTTTTTTGATCCCCAAATATCGGGCACATTTACAATTGAGGGTGTAATAGTATACCAAAAACTTTTAGCTTTGTAAAACATCATATTTGGAAGACTCGTATCTTTAAAAGCGGTTAATGCACCGGGAGGGCTCAAATCTTTCCATCCGGTATAATTTACACCAATAGGCAGAATTTTCTTTGATCCTTCAAAATCGTCTATATATGCTATACTTGCCCCTTTATCATCAGGTATTGTGCTTTTCATTGTATTAGGATTAGGATTAATGCGGGCATACTCTCCCGATAAAGAGAAACTTGACATTTCTTTAGTTGAAATTAATTTATCAAGTGCATTAGTTACAAAAGGTAAATCGGCACTAGTACTAAAATCAACCCCCATAATTGTATTGCTTAAAGGCTCCTCTCCTATTCTAACTCTTTGACTTAAAGTTTGCTGGTTTAAATTCATTATAGAAAAACCAAGGTTAGTTTTATCAGAAACATTTAGTACTGCTCTCGCACCTATTAAAGTTTTAGAAGCTAATTGGAATAAATCATTCTGCTCGTACGTTATTTTTAAGTCAGCACCAGGAACTAGGGCATCCCTATTTAAAATAGTCAATTGACCTATATTATAATCAACCGTATAATCAACATTCGGAGTAAGTTCACGCCCGTTCAATGTAACACGCACAGAATTTTCAACAATGTTAAATCCGAGCTGGTAAGTCGAGCTTGCTTCACCTGAAAATTTACCTGTGATTTCCCATTTATCATGTACTCTATCATTTTGGGCACCGGTTTGACTCGTATCATAAATAGATTGATAGCGTAATGAATCCGGCAAGTTCCCCGGATAATTTCTCCCGAATGGTTGAAGAGTAGGAAAAATAAGTTCACCCGTTGCCGGAAGTATTGTTATTCCCTGTCGCCAATCAAAATTACCATCCGGGTTTGGATTTCCGCTGGCATCATATGAATCCAAACCGAAAGCATTAAGTAATTGAACGGTACCTTTATCAGTATTTAATGAGGTTACGGCATTCCCGCCAGGATTATCATATTCAATTTGCAGATCGAATCCATCTTGTTTAATGTTAGAACCATTTAGATAATAAATATTTTTTAACAATAATTTCCAGGCTGCTTTGTATTGAGGTTTTAAATATTGCGGTTTTATTAATTTTAGTATTAATCTTGAAGTATCCGGCAACGATTGCACAACCTTTGAATTTAAAAATTCTCCGTAGTATTTATCATCACTTGGTCCAGGATCGCTATTTTGAACTTCATAGGCTACAGCAATGGCATCTTGATCTTGTATATTAGTATGAAAAGTTATGTATCCGGTCTCAGGATGCAATGTATAATCTACATCCGGAGTCAGCAATATAAATCGACCTGTTTCCTCCTGTCCTGGTATAGGATTAGGTATGTCTTGTCTATAACTGGCCGGATATTGTTGAGAACCATTAATAGCTGGTAAATCTATATATGCATTAACTTGTCTTTCTTTAGATTTGTCAGGTGTATAAGTTTGCGTGGATTTCCAAACTTCCATTTTTACTATATAATATTGAGGTAATATTTCCGGGGATGAACTGCCGTAATATTTATAAAAAATGTTCAAATTTTTACTAGTATCTGCATATATAGAATCCACAAAATAATTATTGGTTTCATAATTATAAGCTCTAATATCAAACGGCTGCGAAGTAGAACCATTGGAAACAGAAACTGTTTTTATTTCACCTTTTTTCTGGCTTGCCAGTGTAGTTAAGGATAAAGGACCTAATTTAAATTGAGCCTTAACACCAAATAAAGCTTCACTTCCGCCCACAAGAGGAGTTGTCTGCATCGAAACATTACCTGCTTCAACACTTTGTACAATCTCATCTTCATATCCGGTATATTTTATGTGCAATTGATTTTGATATTCAAAAGTCCGTTCTGTATTCCAGTCAGCATTAATATTTAATTTATCTCCGATAGTACCATTAACATTAATTTGTACTTGTTGTTTAAAATCGGGTTCATTACGAGTATTACCCAGGGCCGAAGCGGTAACACCCTGGGTAGTCTGATTCACCCAGGCACCATGAATATCTACAGCGCCTCCAATTCTTAGGCTTATTTTTGGCGCACCAAAAATACTTAAAACACCTACACTGGGTAAGGGTATTTCCAAATTTGTAATATTTTTTATTAGTTCCCCTAATTCTTTTTTTGAGCTTTTCAATTCATATCCGCCGGCAATTTGATCCCACTCCTCCTTCTCCTTTAATGCAAGCTGCATCTTAAGATATTCATCTATTGGAATTCGAAGCAATATTTTTGTTTCCTGCCCCGCAATTTTGTCTCTAACAATTACATATTTGCCGGTGGAATCAATTGTTACTGTTCTTGAAACCAATCCGGTTGAAGGCTGTGCATAAAAGCTGGGTTCATTATTCAAATTAAATCGGACATAAGGAACATCATGGCGCTTATATTGGAAATATTTTAACCTTGCAGTGGAGTCGATAGCCATTGAATCAACTTTAGCGGTATCTGCTTTAATAGCCAGAGTATCTTTATGTAATGAAGAAGTATCAACACTTTTAAAATTTTCTGTGGCTTTAATTTTATTTTGAGTGGAATCGGCGACATTAATTAAAGGAATTTTAAGAGTTTTGGTATCGGTATAATTTGGAACTTCAGGTCGATTATCATCCTTTTGAAATGAATCGGCTTCAATTTTATTAATATGTTGATTATACTTATAGAACACATCAATCCAGAAAGCCCGATCAATCTGAGATTCATAATTTGATAAGAAGCCAAGATTAATTGCCGCGTAAAAAAGGATTAAACTAACTGTTAAACCGCGGGCAATCTTCGAAATCAGTTTTAATATATTCCGGCTAATAAGGATCCCTAATTGGAAATGTTACAAACAAATTTTAATGTAAAAATATTCTATAGTTCTCCTCATTAATTATTGACTGAAAAAATTATATATTTTAATATTTAATTTCAATAATTGTAAAAATTTTAACAAAAAACCGACATTAAATTTATAATTTTCGGTACCTTGTTTTAAGGTAAATTTTTCTTCACTAATAAATCCAGACCAACTTTGGATCTGGGAAATGAACGATAAAATTTAAAAGTTAAATTTAGTTAACTTTTTTATAATTTTTTCATGCCGAGGGAAAAGATTTAATAATTTTTCCCTTTCCCCTAATTGGAGATCTTCATAATTGAATCCGGGTGAAACAGTACATCCCATTAAACAAAAAGAAGATTTATCCAAAAGTTCAGCTCCAAACCAAGAATTTTTATAAATAACAACTTGCGGTAATTGTCCATTTTTAAGTTTATTACCAAGCAAAATCTCATTTATTATGCCGTTTTTTTCAATGATATAAATTTTGACCCCACATCCGTCATAATAATGCCATATTTCATCGGATTTTATTTTATGAAACACTGAGACTTGATTCTTTTTTAGTAAAAAATATATCGATGTAGAAAACGTTCTTGCGGTTTTATATCTTCCGGGAAGATTTGCAGCCTTAATAATCTCGTTACTGCGATAGAGCTCTTTATAATATCCTCCCTCAGGATGAGGGGATAAATTTAAGTGAGAAATATAAAATTCGGCTTTATTCTTCAATCAGATACAATTTAAAATTCTATTTAGATTTTATTTTTATCTACAAAAATAAAAGCGTACAGTTTTAAAAACCGTACGCTTTCTTACTAAGATAAAATTATAATTATCTTTTACTTAAAGGAATGTATGCTCTTTTTGTTTCTCCTACATAAATTTGTCTGGGACGGTAAATTCTAGCACCGGGTGTTTCTCTCATTTCTTTCCATTGAGCAATCCATCCGGGCAGACGGCCAAGAGCAAACATTACTGTAAACATGTTGGTCGGAATTCCCATAGCACGGTATATTATACCGCTATAGAAATCTACATTTGGATATAACTTTCTTTCAATAAAGAATGGATCTTTAAGAGCAACCTCTTCAAGGTTTTTAGCTATTTCAAGTGTAGGATCATTAACTCCGAGCTGTTTTAGTACTTTATCAGCAGCGCCTTTTAAAATTTGTGCACGAGGATCGAAGTTCTTATAAACCCTATGGCCGAATCCCATCAATTTAAATTTGGATTCCTTATCTTTAGCCATATTGATATATTTTTTATAATCACTTCCGTCATTTTTAATTTTTTCCAGCATTTGAATAACCTGCTGATTTGCTCCGCCATGTAAAGGTCCCCATAGAGCACATATACCGGCGGAAATTGAAGCAAATAAATTCGCTTCACTGCTTCCAACCATACGAACGGTAGAAGTACTGCAGTTTTGTTCATGATCTGCATGAAGTATTAGCAAAAGATCCAATGCTTCTTCCAAATCCTTTGGAACTTCATATTCCTCCGAAGGAACTGCAAACATCATATGAAGCATATCGGCACTGTAACTAAGATCGTTTCTTGGGTAAACATAAGGCTGTCCGATAGACTTTTTATATGAGAACGCAGCTATTGTTTTAAGCTTTGCTAAAAGTCGAACAATATTTAGTTCGACATCGGCATTATAACCTGCTTCAGGATAAAATGCTGACAACGAACTAACCATAGAAGACAAAATTCCCATAGGATGAGCAGTAGGCGGAAATCCTTCGAAGAATTTTTTCATGTCTTCATGAATTAGACTGTGGTGTGTTAAATTGAATTGGAATTTTTCCAATTCTGCTTTGCTTGGTAGATGACCAAAGATTAATAGATAGCTAACTTCAATAAAATTAGAATTCTTAGCCAAATCTTCAATAGGATAACCGCGATAACGAAGAATGCCTTTTTCACCGTCAATAAAAGTTATTGCGCTGTGGCAAGATCCGGTGTTTCCGTATCCGTTATCAGATGTTATTGCTCCGGTTTTACTTCTTAACTGAGAAATGTCTACTCCTACTTCCCCTTCGGATCCGTTTACTAATGGAAGATCATATTCTTTGTCATGAAGAAATAATTTGGCAGTATCTGTGAGAGTTATATTTCCATTATTCATATTGATCCCCTCTCGCTAATTGTTATTAAATAAATTAATTAAAAATTTTTATGAGAACTAAAAAACTTAAATTTATTACTAGAAGTAAGAAGTAACTTATTTAAGGTTGTTAATTAAAATGAAGTTCTTGAGGTGAATTCTCCTCCTTCCTACAAATATTGTAAGATCTGAAAGTAATTAAAAATTTATGTATAAAATTTAAACACATTGGATATAACAATCAATAATAATCTTTTATTTTAATGTATCTTTTTAATTTAAAGGGAAAAATATCTTTTCAAAAACAGCTTTAAAAGAGAACAAATTCAAACAATTATAATACAGCTTAACTAAAAATCATTTAATTTAAAAAACACATAAATGGGAATTTTTAATACAGAAATCGCGGAAAATTTTTCTTAATTCTGAAACGATTAGGAAATATTTTCAAAATTAAAATCAACTTCTTTAATTATTTCCTCAGCAGCTAATCTTCCGCTCTTAACAGCACTTTCAATTGTGGAAGGTAATCCCGTATTTATCCAATCTCCGGCAAGAAATAGATTCTTAATAAGTGTTTTTGTATCAGGTCGATTATTAAATATATCATTTGACGGAATAAAAGTAGAACGTTTTTCTTTAATTACTCTATAAGAGATTATATCTTCTTTTTTTATTCCGGTAAATTTTCCCAACTCTGCGGAAAATAATTCAAAAATTTCTTCTTTTGTTTTATCGATATATTTGTCGGCATCGCTGATTACCAGGGTAATATGATCGTTATGATTAAATATCCAGTGAAGCTTTGATTTGATTAAGCCGTAAAAGGGTTCGTTAAAATTATTTTCTTTTAGCCAGATATGGATTGATAAGATTGAAGAATACGATAGTTTTAAATCCGGGACAAAATCTAATTCTGTCTTAATATTTTTTAATGCAAATAACGGTATAGCCGGAACTAAAAAATCAAAGTCTGAAATTCTTCTTTTATCTGTTAAAATTTCCAATGCTTTATTTTCTTTAAACTTCACTTCCAGTACTCTCTCAGTTAAATTTATCTTTCCTCCGTTTTTTTCTAAAAATATTCTTGCAGCTTCAAAATATGTTTCAGTCAATCCGTATTTTGGTAATATAATTGCTGCAGATTGGTTCCCTTTTAAAAAGATTTCTTTAAGGATGTAATTAAAAATTTCCGCCGAAGCTTCTTGTATATTTGTATTCAAAGAACCGACAGCTAGGATTTCCCAAAATGCTTTATTTATTCTATCGTTTTGGTTTCCCTTTTTAAGCCATTCATATACTGTTAAGTTTTTCAAATTTTTTGATGAAGTAAAAGGAAGTTTCGATAGAAATCTTAGAAGTCTGAGCCTGTCGACAAATGAAATAGCTTTATAATTTAAGACTGCTAATATTAAATTTAAAGGATAGAGCGAAGTGATAGTTTCAAGAGGAACTGTTTCAAAATTTTCTTTTAAGAAATTGACTTTCAGTTTTTTTTGAACAATTAAATTATTTTCAGCTTTAATCAGTTTTAAAAATCTTAATGTATCCTTATAACAGCCCATCAAAATATGCTGGCCGTTATCGATAACACTTCCCGAATCTTTATCCGAAAAAGAATAGGCCCTGCCTCCCAATTTAGGCGAAGCTTCCAGTAACTCAACTTTAATGCCTGCTTTTGATAGATATGCTGCTGAGGTAAGACCGGCAAAACCGCCGCCGATTACTATACATTTTTTCATTAATAGACTAAACTGTATTTAGCCCAAACTCCGAGTGCAATCCCCACTTTTTCAAATTTATTTACTTTAATGTTATTATTGTAAACATCAAAGTCCGCTTCAATTATCTTTTCCAATAATTTATGATAAATATGCTGCATTGCCCGTGCAGCAAACATTGAATACTTATCGTCTAGGTTTAAATCTCTTGTAGCTTTGATAAAATAATTTTCGGCTCTACCGGCTTCATAGAACATTAATTTTTTAAAATCTCCGTTATAATTTTCAGCAGCAATATCACCATCACTATAATTGAATTTTTTAAGATCTTCTTGAGGCAAATAAATCCGGCCGTTTAACGAATCTTTCTTAACGTCTCTTAAAATGTTGGTCAATTGAAGCGCAATTCCAAGATCAACCGCAAAATCTTTTGCCGATTTATGTTTATATCCGAAAATCTCAATACACATTAATCCCACAGTAGAAGCAACGCGGTAACAATATAATTTCAAATCATCGAATGTCAGATATCTTTTCTTCTGCAGATCCATTTCCATCCCTTTTACCAGTTCAAAAAACGGATCAATAGGTATATTGAACTGACGAATTGTTTTTCCAAGCCTGTTTAATAATACATATTCGGAATAACCGTTAAGCGCTTTTTCCAATTCCACCCGCCATTTGTGCAGCTTTTCATACTTCAAATCGTCCGGTTCATTTTCTTGGTCAACTATGTCATCGGTTTGACGGCAAAAAGCATAAACAGTATTCATTGCATCCCTTTTCTCGTTGGGAAGCAGATTAAAAGCATAATAAAAACTGCTTTTGCTGTTTTTTGCTATTTGTTTTGCAGAATCAGACATCTATATAAATGCCTTAAATAATAAGATAATGAAATCAACTTTACTTAATTTAGGTCGTATTTGTAAAACGTCGAAATTGTTTTTAGAAATTTTTTTAAGAATAGATTCGCCGCCTTCAATAGTCCATTTAATTTCGTATTTCAATCTTCCTTTTAAAAACGGAATTAGCTTTCTGCCTTCTTCAAAAAATTCGAGGGTCCTTTCAACATTATACCTTACCAACCCCTTTAAATTAAGATTATTTTCATTTAACTCAAACATTTTTTCCATTACACTATATTTTTCCATTTCATCCGCTGGATAATATATACGCCCCTTTAAAAAATCGATTTTTGTATCCTGCCAGAAATTAGTTAATTGTAATGCCGTGCATATATTATCCGAAAAGCAAAATGCTTTATCATCTTTTATATTATTCAATTCAAGAATTAATCTTCCTACCGGATTAGCAGAATTTTTACAATAATTTAATAATTCATCAAATGTGGTGTACCTACTCTTCGTCACATCCTGCTTGAAGGCAGTTAATAATTTGTAAAACTCATCATGAGTAAGATTTTTAGAACTAATCGTTGAGTTTAATGCATATTCCAGCGAATTCCGGTAATTACCTTTTAATATTTCAGTCAGTCTTTTTTCAAAATTATCTAAATTTGATAATCTTTCGGCAACAGAATATTTGCCCTCATCAGCATAATCATCAGCACTTCTTGCAAACCAATAAATAATTGCAACGTGTTTTCTTAATTCCGGAGGAACAAGGAATGAAACAACGGGAAAATTTTCATAATGATTTCCGGCAAATTTAATTGCTTCCGAATAACCGGTATTTAAGTCAACTCCATTCATATAAAATTTTTTATTTAATAAACTATTTTAGAGCAAAGTGATCCAGAAATAAAAATGAATTTCATGTTTGTTCATTTGAGTAAAATTTACTTAAATTTGCAGAGCAAAAATAATTAAATATAATACAATACTTTGATTAAACAATTTCAAATACAAATTTCCAATAAGTCTAAAAGACTTCCTACTTTAATCTCAGAATTCTTTTATTAGCAAAGACTGAGCCGCACTAAATTTTTTAAACCAAATTATTCCCCATTTTTTAGAATTAAAATAAACAATAATTATGAGTAATATAAAAGAGATAAATAGAAGAAGAACTTTTGCAATTATTTCACATCCCGATGCGGGTAAAACAACTTTAACCGAAAAATTTTTATTGTACGGCGGTGCATTACATCTTGCCGGTTCTGTTACTGCACGAAAGAATCAACGTTCTTCTACATCGGATTGGATGGAACTGGAAAAGAAAAGAGGAATATCAATCAGTTCCACCGTATTACAGTTTGAATATAATGATTACAAAATAAATTTACTCGATACCCCGGGCCACGAAGATTTTTCCGAAGATACATACCGCGTTTTAACTGCCGTAGATGCAGTGGTAATGGTTATCGATGCGGCAAAAGGAATTGAAGCTCAAACTCGAAAGCTGTTCGAAGTATGCAGCAAACGCTCAATTCCGATATTTACATTTGTAAACAAACTTGATCGCCCAACCCTTGAACCGCTATCATTAATCGACGAAATTGAAAATGTACTGGGTATCGGCGCATTCGCTATGAACTACCCGCTGGGCGCCGGAATCGATTTTAAAGGCGTATACGATAGACTTGATAAGCAAATTCATCTTTTTGAAAAAACAACCGGCGGAATTTATAAAGCGCCGGTTTCTGTTTTAAGTATTTCGGATCCGATTGCAAGAGAGAAATTAAGCGAAGATAATTATAACAAACTAATTGAAGAGCTTGAAATGCTTGACATAGCAGGAGAAAAGTTTAATCCGGAAGCAGTCTTGTCAGGTAAACTAACGCCGGTGTTTTTTGGCAGTGCAATGAATAACTTCGGAGTTCAGCTTCTTCTGGATGGTTTTCTTAAGTTTGCCGTTCCGCCTGCACCTAGAGAAAGTTCAATAGGCTTAGTTAATCCCGATGACGAAAAGTTTTCAGGTTTCATTTTTAAAATCCAGGCTAATATGGATCCTAAACATAGAGACAGAATTGCTTTTCTTAGAATATGCTCCGGAAAGTTTATACGTGATATGCAGGCAATTCATACAGCCAGCGGTAAAAAAATCCGGCTTTCAAATTCTCAGAAATTGTTCGGACAAGAGAGAGAAACGGTTGACGAAGCTTATGCCGGCGACATAGTCGGATTTATCGGCAATTCTAATTTTGGAATCGGAGATACTATTACTGCAGATCAATCGATTGTATATAACGAAATTCCAAAATTTGCGCCTGAACATTTTGTATTTATGCATAATCCTAATCCGTCAGACTTTAAAAAGTTTAGAGACGGATTGGAACAACTATTACAGGAAGGTGTTATACAAGTATTCTATTTAAAGAATTCAGTACAAAAGATTCCGCTGCTTGGAGCTGTAGGACCGCTTCAGTTTGAAGTTGTTCAATATAGACTTGAAAGTGAATACGGCGCCGAATCCAGATTGGAACAAACAAATTGGAAAGTGTTAAGGTGGATTTCTCCTGAGGTAGATAATGAAGAACTTGAAAAAATTATTTTACCGGCCGGCGCATCAATTGCCTTAGATTCTTTAGAAAGACCGGTTATATTGTTAACCAGCGAATGGTCTTTAAACTACTTTATAGAAAAATACGCTCAAATTAAATTAGGTAATATTCCATTTAAGGATGAAGTGCTCGTGACATCAAAGGAATGACTACTTAAATTGTCGTTTTAAGGATTAGACCAATAAGAAATTAATCCTTTATTCGATTTCGAAAATTTCCATAGTGAAAAGATACTTTATATTATAAAATTAAAATATATCAAACTTCTTAATTTATTTTTATAATTGATACTTACCTCACTTTATATTAAATATTTTTAATTTAACTTAATTTTTCACGATAAGATTCATCATAACAAATTTTTGTAAAATACTTTAATCGGACTTGAAGCCTTGATTTAAAGATAAATTTCTATTTGTGAATAAATACGGATAATTCGGGAAATAATAACTTCAAGTTAAAAATATATTATGCTTTTCAAATTAACTTAATAAAATGGATATACATCATGGAGCAAAAATCTTTATTATCAATTAGAAAGTTTTCAAGTTCAATTTTTAAGCTGATATTTAAGTGGAATTCAATTTTTATGTCGGTTCTGGCAATAATTATTTTAATATTTTCACAAAATATAATTTTATCGCAGAATATTCCTGAAAATACATATTCAGGTATGCGGTGGCGTTTGGTAGGGCCCTATCGTGCCGGCTGGGCTACTATGGCAGATGGCATTCCCGATGAGCCCAATACTTTTTACTTTGGCGGTGCGGGAGGAGGTATTTGGAAATCCGATGACGCCGGAAGAACCTGGCAGGCTTTAATGCAGCATCAACAATCTTCATCTATCGGAGCAATAGCAATTGCACCCTCCAACAGCAAAATAATTTACGTCGGAACTGGCCAAGTTGCTATACGATATGATATTCTGGACGGAGATGGAATTTATAAAACCATAGATGGAGGAAAAACCTGGTCAAATGTAGGTTTAAAAGATTCCAGACACATTGGGCGAATTTTAATTGATCCTACTAATCCCAATCATGTTATAGTTGCTGCATTGGGCAATGTCTTTGCTCCAAATTCAGAACGCGGTATTTTTCTAACCAATAACGGCGGAAAAACTTGGAAACATGTATTGTATGTTAACGATAATACCGGAGCCGTAGATTTAGCATCGGATCCGGAAAGTCCTTCAATAATTTACGCAGCACTCTGGCAAATGAGGATGCATCCCTGGCTGGATTACTTTTTACCGCAGAGCGGCCCGGGTTCGGGTATTTATAAAAGTACCGACGGCGGAGAACACTGGCAGAAACTCTCAGGACAAGGCCTGCCTCCGGGAAATTATGGAAGAATTGGTTTAGGAGCTGCACAAGGGACTAACGGCTTAATTGTTTATGCATCGATACAAGCTGATAAAAATACCAGCGGTATTTATTGTTCGGATGATGGAGGTAAAAGCTGGAAGTTTGTAAACAATCAAGCATCATTAGCAAATTCTTACTTCAGCCGAATAACTGTGAATCCTAAAAACCCTAATATTGTATATGTTATGGATCGCTCTATTCACCGCTCCGATGACGGAGGAAAACATTTTACCATCTTTAAAGGAGCGCCAGGCGGAGATGATTATCATTTCCTATGGATTAATCCTTCAGATACAACTCATATGATTACCGCCTCGGATCAAGGAGCAGTTGTAACTGTAAATAACGGAAAAACATGGTCAAGCTGGTATAATCAGCCGACAGGTCAATTTTATCACCTTGCCGTAGACGACCAATTTCCATATCGAATATACAGCGGACAACAAGATAACGGTACTGTCGGAATACTTAGCAGAGGACCTTACGGTGTTATAGAAGAACGCGACTGGAACCCGGTAGGCGGTGAAGAAAGAGACTATGAAGTTCCGAAACCCGGAAATGCGGATCTAGTTTTCGGAAGCGGTTTAGGCGGACCAATTACCAGGTTTAATGCAATAACCAGACAGGTCGCTCAAGTTTCTCCGTGGCCCATCTCAACTTACGGAGAACTCCCAACCAATGTTCGTTATCGTTATACATGGATTACACCTTTAGTATTTTCACACATTAAACCATATCCGTTATATTTCGGAGCTCAATTTTTATTTCGATCATTAGATAACGGCGACAGTTGGAAAATTATAAGTTCCGATTTAAGCGGGACGGTACCTGGAACAGAAAAGGAGAAAGACCCTAGTCTCGCCGAAGCAAGTAAAATAAGCTACGGCGTAATATACTCTATAGCTCCCTCTCCGATTAATCAAAAAATAATTTGGGTAGGTACAGATGACGGACTTATACAAATAACCACAGATGGCGGAAATAAATGGAAAAACGTTACACCATCAACCGTTCCATTATGGGGAAGAATTGATGCAATTGCACCTTCCCCTTTTGCAGTAAATACTGCTTATGTTTCTATTGATACTCATCGTCTTGGAAAGAATGAACCATTAATTATTAAAACAGAAGACGGGGGAAAAACATGGCAAACAATTATCAACGGACTTCCTTCAAATGAATATTTAAATGTAGTAAGAGCTGATCCTGTTAAAAAAGGACTTTTATATGCGAGTACCAACAGAAGCATTTATGTATCATTCAATGACGGTTCGGAATGGCAGCCGCTGACATTAAATTTTCCAACTACCTGCGTTAGAGATCTGGTGGTGCATGAGGGTGATTTAATTGCCGGAACTCAAGGACGCGGTATCTGGATCCTTGATGATGTTGAACCTTTACGGGAAATGACCCAAAAGATTTCCAAAGAATCAGAATATCTGTTTAAACCTGCACAGGCCTGGAGAATTCGGAGTGATGAAAACCAGGATACTCCGTGGCCTCCTT
>JBJKQE010000158.1:0-26902 GCA_046705645.1 Ignavibacteriaceae bacterium
GCACCATTAATTCCTATAGAAGCTTCAGCTCTTGCGTAATCGCGGTAACGCGGGTTTATATAAATAGGAAGAGTATGCCAGTTCCATATTGAAAATCCGGCATATCCTCTTTCGATTGTTCCGTTTATATTATCCCAGTGATCAAGTATTCTATATTTTATTTTAGGAGATGAAGCAATATTAAGATTCGTAATTTCTCTATTTATCTGTAAAAGTCTTAAAAAACTAAATACACCATACAGAACGCCAATATCGCTTTTTGCAGTGATAATAGTTATCTTATTATTATTTATTTCAGAGCTGAAAATTATATAACCTTCATCACCGATTTGTCTAAGCTTATCCGTTAAATTTATCTGCGAAGGTAAAGTCAAATTCTTATAACTTCCGGCTATTAATGTCCCGTTTACTTTTAAAGATCCGGTTTCAGGTACATTAGCCCCGAGTAATCCATTTAAACCTATTTTAAGCTCATGTTCGGCAGCTTTTATTGTAACAGATTTTCCTATAATCATCTGTTCTTTTATAAGCTGTCTGTATTCATTTAATTTCTGTTGATTTGTAATTAAATCATATTTCATCCATAATCTATACCCGTCATCGGCATAGGTAAAGCTGTTGAATACTATGATGGATATTAGAAGTGTAAAAATTAATGATATCTTTTTCATTCTTTTTACGCATTTTTTTGTTAAAAATTACTCATTTTAATTTAAACAGAATAATAAAAAATTAATTAAATTTAAATAAATTATCTAATGAAATAACTAATTGCCATTTTTTAGATTTTTTCAGATTAATAGTCTTTATATATATTAAAACATTTCCTGGTTATGTATGATAATTTTGAAAGTTTTCTTAAATTAAAGAATCAAACAAAATCCTTATGCAGAACGCATTATAACTTTTGCAGCTGTCTGTCTTAGTGAAAAACTACCTTTTAAAAATTTCAGAAATGCAGATTGCGGACTAGTTGTTTAAGAAGCTGGCTAGGCAACACTTTTTAATCTACTTTTTTATCTCAATTATTTTATTTTTTAAACTATTTAACCCTTAAGTTCTTGAACAAATGCACGAATATGTTCCGGGGTTGTACCGCAGCAGCCGCCGATAATATTTGCTCCGGCGATAACAAGGTCCTTTACTTTTACTCTCATCATTTCGGGGGTTTCCGGAAAAACTGTTTTACCGTTTTTAACTATAGGTATACCGGCATTGGCATGAACAAGCACAGGTGTGGTTTTATCTGCTTCTCGAATTTCGCCTAATACCTCCAGCATTTGATCGAATCCTACGCCGCAGTTTGCACCGATAATATCGGCACCGGCTTCTTTTACTGCTGCGGCCATATCTGCCGGCGAAACACCCATCATTGTTCGATAATAACCATGTACTGTTTTTTGATAAGTAAACGTACAAATAACTTCAAGGCCGGTATGTTCCTTCGCAGCCTTGATTGCCAGGCATGCTTCATCAATAGCCGACATAGTTTCAACGCAAATTGCGTCCGCGCCGCCTTTGCTTAAGGCTTCCGCTTGAATACGGAACCCGTCGTAAACCGTTTCTTCCGAAACTTCACCCATTACAAGAATTGCGCTTGAAGGTCCTATTGAACCGAGTACAAAATGATCATCGCCGGCAGCTTCTCTTGAAATTTCAGCGGCAGCTTTGTTAAGTTCGAATGCCCTGTCCTGCAGTCCGAAATGTTCCAATCTTAACGGATGCGCTCCGAAGCTATTTGTCAGTACCATATCTGCACCGGCATCGATATAACTTTTTGCAATGCTCAACACTTCTTTTCGGTGAGTTACATTCCATATTTCAGGACACTCCCCCACTTCAAGTCCAAGCTCATGAAGAAAGGTTCCCCACGCACCATCGGAAATTAAAATCTTTCCGCCTTCAATCGCTTTGAGAAGAGATCTCATATTTCTTCCTATTATTATTTAAGTACTATATTAAAAAGTTTAGGTTTAAGTTAAAGTTCATAATCAAGATAAGTCTCAAGTTAATGCAGCAGATTTAAACTTCTTGAACTTACACTTGAACTTGAACTCATTCTACATACCATCACACATTTTTTCATTTACTGAATTTTTCTTCCAATTCTTTTTTAATTACTTCGGCAACGGCTTCCGCATCCCCGGGTTTTTCCTCCTCATCGCTCCATATCCACTGGGCAAGATAATCATCATCGCTTGTAAGTCCCTGAGTTTTGGCAGCCTGATCAATTTTTACCATAAATTTTTGAGATAACTCGAATTTTAATTCGTCAAAATCGTCCCATACTTTAACCTGAGAAGGAATATCCTGCCAATAAAGTATTTGATAAAATGCCATGTCAGATTCCTTATTCAAATAAATTTTACAAAATGGAAATTATCAAGAATTTAAAATTATATATAGTTTTTTATAGATTATTTTTTCCCAACTAATTCTAAGAATAGATCTACCGCGCTGCTTGCATCTGATCCGTATCCGTCCGCCCCTATTTCATCTGCAAACATCTGACTGACGGGCGCACCGCCGATAGCCATTTTAATATCACCTAGACCTTTTTCTTTAAATCCGTCGATAACTGTTTTCATATAAGTCATTGTAGTAGTAAGCAATGCGCTCATGCCGACGATATCCGGTTTGAATTTATCGGCAGCATCGAGGAATTTTTCCAGGCTTTGATCAACGCCAATATCATGAACTTCAAAACCGGCACCTTCCGCCATCATGCATACTAAATTTTTACCGATATCGTGCAAATCGCCGCGAACTGTTCCCATTAGAAGTATCCCAGCAGGTTTAACGTTTTCATCTTTTGCCGACAACAGAGGCTTTAATACAGCCATTCCGGCTTTCATTGCACGAGCGGCTATTAAAACTTCGGGCACGTACAAAATATTGTATTTGAAATCTTCGCCTACCACGCTCATTCCGGCAATTAATCCTTCATTCAAAACTTCCTGTACGCTGCGGCCTTCCGCCAAAGCATCCTTTGTCATTTGTTCAACTTCTTTTGCTTTACCTTCATAAAGGTACTGATTCATTAAGGCATAATCAGGCATTTATATTTTCCTTCCGATTATAATTCTATAAGTATTAATCCCTTTATCGCTTCGAATTAAAATCATTCAAAGCTTTCTGCATTGCCAAAATATTTTCTTTAGGCATACCGGGACTTGTTCCGCCGCCGACAGAAAGTATTATTCCTTCCCCGCCGCTTTTTTCAAGAACTTCAATTGTTGCATCATAAACTTCGTCGGTAGTTCCGCGGACTCCTATTTCGAGAGGATTAACGTTTCCCATCAGGCACATGCGGTCGCCGATGCGTTCTTTAACTTCGGCTATATCCGTTTGCTTGCCCCAGTTCAAAACATTAAATCCGCAGTCGGGAAGATAATCAAGGCACGCATTTATATCCGCATCATTATGATATATTTTTACCCAGTCTTTCGGAAAAGCATCGCAGATTTTTTTCAGATAAGGATGCGCAAATTCCTGATAATGATCCTCATTAATAAAACCAACGATATCATCAAGGATAAAAATACCTTCAACGGTATTGCCCATTATTTTAGCCTGCGCTTTCAGCCAATCAATTATAAGATTTGTAGACAAGTCGATTAATTTATGCGCCCATTTGGGTTTGTCGACAATGTCCATCATAAAATCCGTTGTACTTCGTACAAAGCCCGCCGTGCAGAGCGGACCTCTGGATGTAACTATAGGTAGGATATAACCGTTATCTAAAATCCTCTGCTTCTGCATTTTAATTCGATGTAGAGTTAAAGCCATAAATGCATCGTTTTCAACTTCATATTCGGGGAATGATTCTATATCTTCAACATGAAACAAAGTATGATATTCGCTCGGAGTATTATCTTGCCAGAATTTTATTTTGGTTCCAAGAGCGGAAGGCTCGGCAGCCATACCGTACTCTATCCACCACGAAGGGATAAAAATTATGTCCGGGAATTCCTTATGAAGTTTTAAGTTTGATTGGAACCATAATTCCGGATCGAGATAATAATCCATATGATTAATTCCGAGATAACCGGGAATCCACGGGCTGTCTATTATTAATGCCATCGGAATCTTATCCAATTTTTCGCGTCTTGCCGCTTTTTTAAATATTTCCCACTGTTCAGGTCTCATAATATTTTCCTTTTAAATGTAAAACTTTTATGGAGTAATAAATATTCCGCTTTCGGTAACATTTAATTCAATACTGGCAGTTTTAGCGGCTTCCTGCAAAGCTGCACTTAACATTTCAACGGGATCTTTGCTTACACTTAATCTTCGCATTAATCCTTCACCCTTTTTTGTACCGACGACAAGAATTATTTTTAGTCCCTTTCGCTTGCATGAAATTCGCATGCCGTCTTCTAATTTTGTATTCATCGGTTTTATAAATGTATCCGTATAATGAACGCCAATTCCGGATTTATCGTTAAACTTAGGCGGAAGTTTTTCTTTCGCCGTTTGGTCAATGTCGCAAATTTTTATCACTACTTGGACTCCAATAATAATTTTTCTTTTTTATCATTTATATTTTTAAATAATTTATTAACAAGCGCATAATGAAGAACTTCCAGAACTAGTCCCCACTTATGTTCGCGGCTTTCGTATTTACATAAACAACCTTCAGGATTAAAAGGTCTATTCCAAGTCATAATATCATTTAACGGTTTGCCAAGAAGAGGCTTTTCCTCTTCTATTGTTTTTATAAGAGAATCGCCTTCCGTAATATAATCGCACATATATGAATAACCGTCGTCGTCTTTGGCAGGTTTACATTTTAAATCGATTATTTTATATCCTTCAGAAGCAGGACTTAATTTAATATGATATTCAAATTCTAATGAATGCCCGAGATTTGAACATGTTGTACCTTCAAACAAAAATTTTGCTTCGACGGAATAATCATCCGAAATATTTATTTGAAGCTTTTGCTCCGCCCATTTTTTAAGAGCTTTAACACCAACGGAATATTTTGCGTTTTGGTCGAATACTTTCCCGTGTAAATTTTCTTTATGAGATTCAAAATTTACTCCGGTAACATTTGCGTCATTCTTCTTATAAAATTTGTTTACATCTTCTATCGGGTCGACCGCTTTTTTATACGCCCTTCTTCTGTAACTGCATCCGGGCAGCGAACAATTTGTACAAGGTACTAGATCTCTTAAACTGCGAATCTTATCGGTATACTTTGTTATACCAAAAATACTTAACTGAGATTTTTTCGGATTAAGCATACCTGTTTCAAAACCGGATAATTTCCCAGGCAAATTATCTCCTGCATGTCTTTTAATTAATTCAAGGAACTGATTTTGTTCTTCAATATTCCACCCAGGATATCCGGGACTGTAATGCGGAATAACAACGTGATTATTTTTATCGGCCCAATCGCAAAAGCGTGCGCCGGTAATTGTCGTCAGATATTCAACAACTGCCGAACCGTATATTTCCAGAAAGAAATACTCATCAGGCTTGCCTTCCTGCCAAAGTTCTCCTGCCTTTTCTTCGCATTCTTTGCCAGCACTTACGGCGGTAATAAATGCGCCGTCTGCTTGTGCTTCCGCAAATTTATCGCGCACCTTTATTGAAGAAAACTTTTCTTTGTTAATTTCCAAATAAACATCCGATATTTTGATCTCTTCGGTTTTAAAAGCATAAATCCACGGTTTGCCGTTTTCCGCGTACCATTGTCTTGCCCAACCGGCAAGTTCCTTGGATTTTCCTTCGAGTAAATAATCGGTTGGATACCCCAAGAGCCGTTTATACTCCGAGTCCAAAACATTTATTTCCGGTTTTATATCGATTATTTCATTCATGTTTCTAACTCGGATTGAATTTTATATTCATGTTCTTTCACAGACTGATCTGAAATCGACTCAACCGGATTAAATTGACATCCTTCAACAAAATATTCAAAAAACAAAGGATGAGTTTCGAGCCGGCAATGTATAACTTTCTTAACCAACTCTTCGAGTTCATTTCTTTTGGACATAGACAATAATGCGATACTTGCCCCTTCGATAGATGCATTTCCTATTTGAATTATTTTATCGCTGTTGATGTTTGGTATTAAACCAATTCGTTTTGAAGAATCAATATCGAGATAACGTCCGAAACCGCCGGCCAGGTAGAAAGATTGGATGTCGTTAAAATGAATTCCGTAAGAATTAAAAACGGTATGAAGACCGGCAACATTAGCGCCTTTTGCCTGAGCCAGCTCGTTTATATCACCTTCAGTAACATAAATTTGAAAATCGTCACCGGTATATAATACAAAATTATCTTCTTCGTCCTCCAGCCTCCCGAGATTATTCATCTTACCGGTTTTAAGAAGTTCGCTTAGCACGTCAATTAATCCCGATCCGCAAATACCTTCAGGTGTTCCTCCTCCTATTACCAAAATATCAACTGAGCCGTTATGATTTATTTTAACTTTCTCAATTGCGCCGGGAAGACCGGGCATACCGTTGGAGATTCTGCCGCCCTCAAATGCAGGACCGGCCGGACAGGAAGCCGCGAGTATTTTATATTTATTGCCTAAAATCAATTCCGTGTTGGTACCTATATCCATTAAAGCCACAAGTTTGTCTTTATCCGCAATATCGATTGCCAGCATGCATGCTGCGGCATCTGCGCCTACATGTCCGCTAATAATAGGAAGGCCATAAATTCTAGCTTTAGGATGAATAGGAAGACGAAGCCTTTTTGTTATTGCGGTAACGCTTGTAGTAGTCCTTTTGTTTTCATCCATTTCAATTTCTGTAATCGAACGGTAGGGGCTTTGTCCTATTGAGTAAACATTGAGCCGAAAGAAAATATCCCGCATAGTTGAATTCCCCGCAACAACCATCTCATAAATAGTCTGAGGATCAACAGGAAAATCTTCAATTGCGTGAGTTATATATCCTGCCAAAGTTCTCTGTAGAAGTTTACCTCTATGCTCGGTATCATAATGTATTCTTGCCATTATGTCTGAGCCCCCAAACCTTTGAGGATTCTCAAACGAATTACTTGCGACAATTTTACCGTTTTCCAGATTGATAAGTCTTAACACAACGGTTGTAGTACCCAAATCCATTGCAATGCCGTAAATAGGTTCGTCTGAGCGAGCTATCTCTTTACCATCCAAAAGGATTCTATCACCGTCCCGTGTAACTGCAGGATCAAGTTTCAGCTTTTTATGCAATGCAGGAACATTTAATGAGCCTGTTTCAATTTTCATATTGCCGCGGTGCATTGTGCTGCACCTTATTAAGACATTATCGGCAACAACTTTGCACTGGCATGCCAGCCGGAATTTTTCTCTTAAATGATTTTCCTTCTCTGTTTTGGGAGACAGGTATTCCATCCCTTCAACGACTTCAACAAGACATTCTTTACATTTTCCTTGTTTAATGCAAGAAGTTGGCACGCGCATTCCCACTGTTTCGGCATATTCAAAAAGTGAAGAGCCAGCTGCAATTTCAAATTGTTTGTTATTTAAATGTAATACGGCACTCATCTTTTAACCATTTTTGATAAAATTTGTAAAAGAAAATCCGCTTTCACTACAAATTCAGTTTCGATAAGAGACAATTTTGATTTGTGATTTAAAATTCCGTTAAGATTAAATTTCTTAATAATATTTACTCAAATTAAATTACAATGTGAACATTTGAACCGATAATATATATATTATATCGGTATAAAAAAATATGAATATTATATTAAAAATTCAAAATACACAATAAGGCATTCGGAAGAAACGCAATCAAGAATAAAAAACCGGTTGTCTTTAAAATAAACTTTAATCGAAAAATAAATCACTTAGTTTAAAAAGAGCTAATGGGTATATCAATAAATCAATTGCTGTCTTTGGAAAGAGTAATAAACGACTGGAACAATCTGTTTATCTGCGGAATTATCAATGAATCTCTATTGAGAAAATAATATGCTTATAAGATTAATAAAGATTTATTTTAGGAACATTTGCATATAAATTACAACCCTAGTTTAACAATAAAAGCGACATCTGTTTTCCAATTGGGATTTTTACTGAACAAGTCCGTAAAAGTAAACCCGATAAAACATATGATTTATTTTTAAAGACAGCAAAATGCCTATTACCGGTCCACGCCTTTGTTCCTCTTGCAGCAAATACTTAATTCCATTTAAGTTTTCCATTTTTACCACACAATCTTAAGCAACCATCAGGATTACTGCTGCCGCTCACTAATAACTCGGTATCTGATTTAATTTAATGATGATAATCCCTTATTTATTACTCAGATAATAAATCTCGATTCAAATAAAATAATATTTATTCGTACCTCAAACTCTCTACCGGATTTGCAGTTGCGGCTTTAACTGCCTGGAAGCCGACTGTAGCCAATGCAACCAGCAGAGCAATTCCTCCAGATAAAATGAATACCCACCAGCCCACTTCTATTCTGTATGCATAATTTTGGAGCCATTTATTTACTAGATAATAAGTTACAGGCCATGCAATTATATTTGCAATCAAAATCCATTTGGCAAAATCTTTAATCAACATCAGCAATAAATTTAATGCGGAGGCCCCCATAACTTTTCTAACACCTATTTCTTTTGTCTTTTGTTGCGCAGTATAAGATGCCAATCCCAGCAGACCAAGACATGCAATAAAAATTGACAAAATTGAAAATGAAAGAATTATCATGCAGACTTTTTCATCGGAACCATATTGCATATTAAAATCTTTATTTAGGAAAAAATAGTTACAAGGTTTTTGTGGAAAAAGTTCTTTCCATTTATTTTGAATAAAAGCAATGGTTTTGCGAACATCTTTTGAATTAAACTTCAGATTTAAAAAAGCATTAGTTTCATAAAAAGATTCTTTTTCGGGAATTGCTTTAATTACCAGCGGTTCAATTAAATTCTTTAAAGACTCAAAATGAAAATTTTTATAAACTCCTATCACCAGCCCCGATCCGCCGCCGTGAAACTTTCCAAAAATCCTGTTACCGATAGCTTCATCAGGACTACTCCATCCGAACGCTTTCATAGCGGCTTCGTTAATCATGTATGAGCTTTCATCTGTACCGAATTCTTTTTGAAAACTGCGGCCGCCAGCTAAGTGTAAACCATACGTTTTTAAGAAATCAAAATCGACAAACATATATTTCATAAATTTATCCTTAAATTGAGGATTGTTTACCGGAACAAAGTCGCCATTTGAAATGTTGGCTCTTCCGGGAATACTCCAGGTAACAGACGCTGAAACTACCGAAGGATTTTTCATAAACTCCTGTCTCAAATATTTATATGAACCGGTTGATACCGCATCCCTAAGTGAAAGGACAACTATCTGATTTTTCTCAAATCCTAATTTTTTGTCTTTCATAAATCGTAATTGCTGGTATAAAATCATAGATGCTGCTATCAAAAAAACTGAAATCGCAAATTGCATTATTACAAGAGACTTCCTTAATAATGATCTTCCGGTGTTTAACTTTTGTTTATTGCTTAGTATTGTTGAAGGCTGATAAGATGATAATAGAAAGGCAGGAAAACTTCCTGCGGCAATTCCCACAAAAAGAATAATTCCCAGTACATTCTCAAGCATATAAATTCCTGAAATACTTGTCAGGGTAAATTCCTTACCTGAGATTTCATTGAACCATGGGAGCACAGCTTCTATCAAAATAGGAGTAATTAGAAAAGAACATAAACAATAAAAAATTGATTCTCCTATGAACTGTTTTATAAGCTGATATCTTGAGGCTCCTACAACTTTACGTATTCCGATTTCTTTCATTCTGCTGGAATACCGGGCAGTCGTAAGGTTTATAAAATTTAAACAAGCAATCAACAGGATAAGAACAGCTATTATTGAAAATATTATAATATCGGATTCACTCCCTGGTTCTTCCATTTCCTGAGATAATTTAGAATGTAAATGTATATCCTTAACCGGCTGCAGTGCGTATGTAAAATTTACTCCATATGCTTTAAGCTTATCAGCATAGTATTTATTGGCAATATGCTTTATTTGTTTTGCAAATTCGTTAACATCCGCATTCTTTTTAAGCTTAACATAAGTATAAAACCATGTATGAGCCCAATCGTCATAATCGGGGATATCTTTAATATTAAAAGAAGCAATAAAATTGTACTTTAGATGACTGTTTTGAGGAACATTTCTTATTATTCCGGCAACCTGCATATCCTTATTATTGATCTTGAGTGTTTTACCCAGCGGATCTACACCGGGGAAATATTTTCGGGCCATGTCTTCCGTGAGCACCACCTTTGAAGGTTGATCTAATGCAGTTTCAAGATTTCCTTCTATAAGATTGATAGAGAAAACATCAAATATTTCAGGGCCGGAAAAGCATATCCTGCTCTCATAGAATTTTCTGTTATGATCCGATTGAACAAGCTCCTGACTTTGAATAAGCTCTTCCTCGGCAAAACGGAAGCGAACAGAATTTTCAACCTGAGGAAAATTTTCTTTTAACACAGGAGCCAACGGATTGGAGGTGCGTGCGGTTTTAAGATTAATGTTAGCAGATTTGATATTCATGACTATCCTGTAAATACGTCCGGCATCCTTATAATGTGAATCATAACTCAATTCACTTTTTACATAAAAAGAAATAAGTATACATGAAGTTATGCCCAAAGTAAGACCTGTAATATTAATGAAAGAATACAGCTTGTGTCTTTTAATGTTTCTTAATACAATTTTGAAATAATTTTTAAGCATTAGTTTTCCCTCTTTTGATTTTCAATATAACATTAAAATTAAAAGTTATAAGAAAAATTTCTAGAAACTATTTTCGATAATAAATTCATTCAACATTTTCTTTTTAGGACCAGCCGGCCATTTAACAGGAATACCAACCGGAGTAATACATACTCTAGTGTAAGTATCCGGTATCTTGAAAACTTCTTTTGTAACGCTCTCGGGAATCGAATCTGTTATAAAAACGGTCCCGTATCCCAGAGCTCTTGCAGCAAGTAGCAGGTACCCGGCAGCTATAGGTCCATCCCATTGATTGTAAGACGGATAAATAGAATTATTCTCGGTTAAAACAATTATATATACCGGGGCAGAAAAATAATTATTATACATGTTTGTAATCTCATTCTTTTTTGAAGCATCTAATTCTTTTTTGTTTTTCTTAAAATATTCAATTGTATTTTTAATGCAAGCTTCTTTCATCTCATTTATCTTATTTTTGTCCGTAATAATTAAAAATTTCCATGGCTGCTGATTACCTGCCGAAGGAGCCATACGAGCTGCATCTATAATTTTTAATATATCTTCTTTAGGAATTGGATTTGGATTAAATTCTCTTACCGAACGCCGGTTTTTGAAAACATCCCAGATAATCGAATTATTTTTGTTAAGAATTTCTTTATGAAGTGTATCAGTTGTATTTGAATTCACTTGTGCAAAAAGTAAATTACATGAGATTATGCAGAAATAAATCAACAACGCTTTCATTTTTACCTCCTCTTTATGTCAAAATAGTATATTAATAATTAAAGCAATCAATGATTACCATTACTAAATCAGCTATTCATATCTTAATGATTCCATCGGGTTTGAAGTAGCAGCTTTAACTGCCTGGAAACATATAGTAAATAATCCAAGAGCAATAATGAAAAATCCTGTTGTTAAAAATATCCAGACGCTTAAATTAATTCTATAAGCATACATCCGTAAATATCCGTTAACAATGAAGTACGAAAGAGGCGCGGCAATAAGATTTGCCACAACTATTACCTGAATAAATTCTTTTGATATTATTTTTACAATGTTCATACTTGAAGCACCCAGTATTTTCCGGATTCCAAATTCTTTATTTCTCCTTTCGGTTACATAGGATGACAAGCCCAGCAGACCAAGGCAGGCGATGAATATTCCCAGGAAAGTAAAATACCTCATAAGCTGTTCAATTATTTCTCCATATTTTGCCTGGTCAATATCCTGGAAAAGGTATTCATCAAGGAAGTGATATTCCAAAGGATAATCGAAGCTGTAATTGCCGCATGTATTTTTAATAAAATTAATAGTATTGGAAATTCTTTTAGGGCTTTCCGAATTTATTTTAACGAACATGTATTTATTTCTCTCCGGATTCAGCTTTAATATTAAACCAACATTTTCGAAAGACATGGGGAAACAGTGAAAGTTTTTTACTATTCCAATTATTGTATAATATTGTCCCTCATAAAAGAAACGCTTTCCAACAGGATTTTTCCAGTCTAGTAGTTTTACAGTATTTTCATTTATTACAATTGCATCGGATTTATCTGATGGATAATCTTTAGAATAGAATCTTCCCTGAACCATTTTCATATTAAATGTATTTAAATAATCATAATCTACATTTGTATGCCAGGCAATAAGGTTTTTATTTTCTTTTGTTCCCCAATTTAATGTTGCGCTGCTTATAATCTGCGGTAAATGATCGGAAGAAGTTATGTTAGTAATATCCGGATCTTGAAGCAGCTTTTGTTTGACAATTTCATACTTTTTTTCTATCCCTCCTTTTAAAGGTATATAAATAATATTTTTCTTTGTGAATCCTAAATCAGCATTTTTCATATACCTGCTTTGCAGGTAAGTAACCGTTGCAATTATCAGGAAGATAATGGAAAAAGTAAATTGAACACCAACCAGGATTTTTCTAAATCTCCCGGCTTTTTTTCCATAGCTCAAAGTTTCCCTAAAAACTTTTGCAGGCTGAAATGAAGAAAGAATAATCGCCGGATAACCTCCCGCTGCAATTGCGGTAAATATTATAATACCGATTAATCCGAAGATAAAATTGCGGTCGCTCCAGTCAAACGATAATTGTTTTCCGGATAGTTGATTTACGGCAGGTAAAAATAGTTCAACTAAGAAGAGGGCAAAAGTTGCGGCAATAAATGTTATTAATAAAGATTCGCCGATGAATTGTTTAAAAAGTTGGCTTCGTGTTGCTCCAATTACTTTTCTAATACCGATTTCCTTTGTTCGATATACCAGCCGGGCTGTTGATAGGTTAGTAAAATTAATGCATGCTATTAATAATATGAGAAACGCAAGTATAGGAAGCGCATACAAAGAAAAATAACGGTTACTAAAATCCATTTGCAGGTGTGTTTCAGTTAAGGGAACAAGATAGTAATGCTTTTCAATCCCGCTTTCATTGCTTGCTTTTATGAAGGTTGTATATATCTTATTACTAACTTGTTTGTACGATAAATCCTTCTTTAACAAAACATAGGTATAGAATTCTGTGTTATTGTATCCGTTAATATTTTTACCGGTTTCTTTCAAATAATTAAATGGAATAAGGAAATCGAATTTTCTAGTTGAATTAGAAGGAATATTTTTCATAATACCTGTTACTGCAAAATCAGTTTTATTATCCAGTGTAATTATTTTCCCCAACGGTTCTGCACCGGCAAAATATTTTTTTGCAAAATTTTCAGTTAAAATGATTGAATGAGGATCATTAAGCGCCCTCTCGGGTTCACCTTTTATAAGCGGAAAAGAAAAAATTTGTAAAAATGACGGATCAACACATGCCCCGTTATTTTCAACAATAACATTTTCCTTATATCTTAATAATTTATCACCTAAGTAGCATAACCGTGCAGAATTAATTATTTCCGGGAACTCATTCTTAAGATCTACAGCAAGAGGTGCTGAAGTTCGTTCAATATTTTCTAACTTTTTATCTAATTTTATTGTTAAGAAAACCTGGTGAATTTGTCCGGCTTTTTTATGGAATTTGTCATAGCTCAATTCATTTAGAACCCAAAGCATTATTAATATCGAGCAGGCGATTCCAATCGAAAGCCCGGAAATATTTATAAATGAATATGTCTTCTGATTAAATAAAATTCTTAAGGCAACTTTGAAATAATTTTTTAACATCATCCTCTCCTTACGCTAAGCGCCAATCACTTTGCGCAGCGTTTATTATTCATACCTTAAAGATTTAATAGGATTTGCAATTGCAGCCTTTATTGCCTGAAAACCAATTGTGGCTAATGCTATTAACAAAGCAATAATACCTGATAAAACAAATATCCACCAGCTTATGTTAATTCTATACGCAAAGTTCTGAAGCCATGAGTTCATGAAATAATAAGCAACCGGCCAGGCAATAACGTTTGCGGTTAAAACCCACTTGGTAAAATCTGCCGAAAGCATTGATACTATCTCGGGTACTGAAGCTCCTAAAACTTTTCGTATACCTATTTCTTTAGTGCGTCGTAAATTTATATATGAAGCCAGACCAAACAGCCCCAGGCAACTGATTACAATTGCCAAGAAAGTAAACATGCCGAATGCCTTACCGAATTGTTGATCGGCTTTATATTGGGAATTAAAAACTTCATCCAGGAAATTGTATTCGAACGGCTGATCAGGAAAAATTTCTTCCCATTTATTCTTTACCTTTAAAAGTATTTGTCGAATATTTCGAGTATCGATTTTAAGAGAAAAATATCTTGTTAGGTTAAGATCGCTTGCATTTATCGGATTGAAAACAACGGGAAGCAGCGGACTCTTTAGAGATTCCTGGTGGTAGTCCTTTGTTACTCCAACTATTTTTATGCTTTGACCGTCGAAACCATCGAATATCAATTTGTTATTAACTGCTTCTTTAGGGCTTTTGAAACCGTAAACTTTTACTGCTTCTTCATTTAAGATAATTTCATTATTGAATCTTGATTCCCGTGTGAAATACCTGCCCGCGACTAAAGGAACTTTGTACAGAGTGAAATAATTTTCATCGACGTCTATGAAAAATCCTTGGGTACCGTCTTCAGGGTTACTATTGTATTTCCTTACTCCGCTTGAGGCGTTTGAGTAACCCTTCCCCGGAACGGAAGCCGAAGCTGAAACATCTTTAACTCCGGGAATTGTCTGCAGGGCGTCCCTAAAATTTATAACCGAATGATATGAATCCTCTTTTCCACTAGGCGCATTCAAAATTAGTGTTTGCTCGATGTTCGCACCTAAATCCTTATTACGCATAAAAGATAATTGTTCAAAAACAATGAGTGTTGACGCAATAAGAATTATTGAAACGGCAAATTGAAAAATCACAAGAGCCTTGCGTAAATCTATTTTACCGGGCAGTTTTCCCGATTGAGTTTTAAAAATTATAATCGGATTGAACGACGACATTACAAATGCAGGATATATTCCCGATAAAACAACGCCTGCTGCAAATATTGCAATTAACATCAGCCAATTATTCTGAAGTAAACCAATTGAAAGCGCTCTACCGGTCATATTATTGAAAAATGGCAAGGATATTTCATCGATAACCAAAGCAAGAATTAATGCGATAATATTTAATAAAAACGATTCCGTTAAAAATTGTTTTATTAGCTGAAAACGATTTGATCCCAAGACTTTTCTGACCCCGACTTCCTTTGCGCGCATCAGCGAACGGCCTGTTGAAAGATTTACATAATTTACCCATGCAAGAATAAGTACAAACAATGCAATGATCGATAAGAACTTAACAGTATCCGAACTGCCGTTTACTTCCGGTTCAAAACGTAAATGGGAATATAGATGAATATCTTTCAACGACTGTAAAAGATATACTCGCTTGTAGCTTGCTTCATAATTTTTGTATTTCTCGACCATTGCCGGAAATTTAGCTTCAAGCGCTTTCGGATCAGCGTTCGGTGCTAAAAGGATATATGTATTGAATGCATTCCATCCCCAGTAATATTCAGCTTGTTTATTTTGTGTAATGAGTGTTTTGTATGAAATCAACATACTGAATTTAACGTGCGAATTCGACGGGACATCCTTAAATACGCCGGCTATTTTATAATTATGATTTCCGTACTCGCTTGTCAGGGAGATTTCTTTGTTTACGGGGTTTTCATTCCCGAAATATTTTTGCGAGAGCGATTCCGAAATAATAACGTTATACGGCTCCTCGAGCGCTGTTGATGCAGAACCTTTTAACAGCGGGAACGAAAAGATTTTTAGAAATGATGTCTCCGTGTAATAAACTTTATCGATATTCTCTGCTATATTTTTTCCGGCATCAATATAAGTAACATCCGTAGCCTTGAGCCTCGCCGATTCTTGAATTTCCGGGAATTCCTTTTTAAGTGTTGGAGCTAAGGCGGGCGGGCATCCGGCGCTTTTATCATGTTTATCGGAATAAATCCTATCATTCCTAACCCGGTAAATTCCATCGGCATTCTTATTGAAACTATCGTAACTCAATTCTAATGTTACATACTGCATAATCAGGAAGAAGACGGAAATCCCGAGTGCAAGTCCTGCTATATTAATTATCGTGTTTCCCTTGTAACGACGGAAGTTTCGGAAAGTAGTTTTTAAATAATTCCTTAACATAATTCTTCTCCTAATCTGTTTATCTCAGAATTTATTCGTACCTCAAACTTTTTATCCCGATTCCTCTTCGACTCATCGGGATTTCGTCACTCATATCTGAGTGACTCGACCGGGTTTTTTGTTGCGGCTTTTATCGTGATCAGGCTAATTGTAAATAAAGTAATTATCAAAGTGACGGAGCCGGCAATAAAAAAAGTTAAAAAGCTAATATCAATATGATATGCATAAGACTGGAGCCATTTAGTCATTGCAAACCATGCAATAGGCCATGCTATTACATTAGCAATGAGCAGCCATTTTGTGAAACTACTTGATAAAAGAGAAAGGATATCTGTTACGGATGCACCTAATACTTTTCTTATTCCAATCTCTTTTGTCCGTTGTTCGGTCATGAACAAAGCTAACCCAAAGAGTCCGAGAATTGTTACGAAAAGGGCTAATGAAGTAAAGGTTCCGAATATATCTGCAAGCCTCTCTTCGGATTTATAAAGATTATTATACGTATCATCAAGAAAGTGATATTCAAACGGGTATGCGGGATTAAATTTTTCCCAGGTGTTCTTTATAGCTTTTATCGTTTGGGGAACAACTTCGGGCTTAATCGAAATATAAATTACTCCAAATAAATCCATTACATCATCGGCAAAATTATTTGTAAGATGAAAAATCATAGGTTTGACAGGGTCTTTCAAGGATTTAAAATTTGCATCTTTGACTACGCCTATTATAAATCCGTCTTTATCCCATGCCTTTAACCGCGTACCGATAGGATTTCTTAACTCCATTCCCTTTGCCGCTTCTTCGTTTATAATAAAAGCTCTGGATAAATCAGTGGAATATTTTTCCGAAAAGTTCCTTCCTTCAACAATCTGAAGATTAAGAGTTTTTATGAAATTATAGTCAACCTCATCAATCTCAGAAACAAATTCTTTATCCGGTGCTTTTCCTTCCCACCATGGCGCAGTATTATTAATGCTTTCAGTGGTCAAAGAATTTTTTATCCCCACATTGTTAATGTTTCTATTGCGAAGTAACTCGCTTCTGAATGATTGATAATGAACTCCTGCATCTGCTTTAACAGGCAAACAAACAATATTGTCTTTATTAAAACCAAGCTTTTGGTTTCTCATAAAATTCAATTGATTAGTAATAACCAGTGTAACGATAATTAAGAATATAGCCGCGACGAATTGCGTAATAACCAACCCTTTGCGCAATCCTCCTGTGCCGGAACTTATCCATTTATTTCTGAAAGCCTGCATCGGTTTAAAGTTTGAAAAATAAATTGCAGGAAATGCGCCGGCAATAAGACCGGTCATAATAATAATCAAAAAGAAAGTGGATAAATGAGACAAATTATTATATAATAGATTTAAATTTTTCCCGGTAAAACTATTAAAGACGGGAAGCATTATCTCGACTATAAGTACCGCGAGACATGCGGAAAGGAAAGATAAGAAAATGCTTTCTCCCCAAATTTGCTTTATTAAGTTAACCCGGCTTGCACCGATTATCTTTAGAATCCCCATGCTTCGAGCACGCGCTGTGGCGTGCGCCGTTGAAAGATTCACAAAATTAATGCAGCCGATAAACAATATTAGAAAAGCAATTATTGAAAAGATATAAACATACCTTATGTCGCCCTGCTTAACGGTTATCCCTTGAACTCCGGCGTTAAGATAAATATCACGCAAAGGCTGGAGTGATATTTTGATATGAAATCTTTGAGCAATCTGACTATTCTCAGTATTCAGGTTTGTTAATTTTTTAGCGACAGCTTCCGAATTGCTGTTTGGTGCCAGCTGTACGTAAGTTTGATGTATTGCATTGTTCCATGTAAAACCGCCCGGGAAAAATTTTCTTAAATCCTCAAGCCTGGTAAGCATATCAAAATTAAAGTGAGAATTTTCGGGGACATCTTTTATGACACCGCTGATTGTAACATTAAACCAATTGTTAACATTCAATCTTTTTCCCAGGACGTCGGTTGTTCTGAAATATTTTAATGCAATACTTTTTGTTATTACCATCCCGTTATCAAGCGCAGTTTCGGGATTTCCCTTTATGAAGGGAAGAGTAAACATTTTAAATAATGACGGATCAGCCAGGTAATAATTATCTTCATAAAAAGCCGGTTGATTTTTGGACTCACCGATAGCTTTTACAACCATTCTCGGCCTTTTCAAAATTCTTGCCGCGTCAACGACTTCGGGAATTGCCTTTTTCGCTTCGGGAGCTAAGAGCCCTGGCGAAGTTGCCCAGACACCAACCGACCGGTTATCCGACTGGTAAAGAACCCTGTAAATATTGTCACCGTTCTTATGAAAATTATCATAGCTTAATTCATCCTGTACCCATAACATGATGAGAATTGTGCATGCCATTCCAATAGCCAACCCGGAAATATTTATGAAAGAAAATACTTTTTTGCGGATGAGATTTCTAAAAGCAATTTTGAAATAATTTTTAAACATGATTTTCTCCTTTTATTCATACTTTAAAGATTCAATCGGGTTTGCAGTTGCAGCTTTAACTGCCTGGAAGCTTATTGTAATTAATGAAATCAATAACGCAATAGCACCGGCTAAAAAGAATATCCATAAGTTTATGTTTGTTCTATAAGCAAAGTTGTGTAGCCAATTATTCATGAAATAGTATGCTGCAGGCCATGCAATTATATTTGCCAAAACAACCCATTTAACAAATTCCCTTAACATAGAAAATATAATTCTTCCAATGGAAGCTCCTAAAACTTTTCTTATTCCGATTTCCTTGGTTCGTAATTCAGCTATGTAAGAAACTAAACCAAGCAGACCGAGACATGCAATAAAAATTGCTAAAAGTGAGAATACTAAAAATAGTTTTTCTGTTTGCATTTCATTCTTATAAAGGTTATTAAAATCATCATTAAGAAATGAAAATTCAAAAGGAGCACCTGAAGCAAATTCGTTCCATTTACTTTCAACAAATTTTATTGTTTTAGATACATCACCTGTTATAAACCTGATTGAAATGTAGTTTTCAGTCTGCTTGTAATATCCGTCAATGTAGAATATGGCCATCGGCCTGATTTCCTGATGAAGAGATTCATAATGAAAGTTTTTGACTACTCCAATTACATGAAAAATTCCCCGGTGTTGACTCCAATTGTTTATTTTTTTCCCTATGGGGTTATCCCAGCCTAATAGATCTGTTGCTTTCTGATTGAGTATAACCGCACATGAATCAGATGGAAATTCTTTGGAAAAAAATCTTCCTTTTACCATTTCAAGCTTTAAAGTTTTCTGAAAATTATAATCGCATATACAAAGATTTAAAGTAAAAGTCTTATCAACACCTTCAGCGCCAAAACCGACATTACTAAATTCTGTACCCGGCAATGAACCGGAACCTGATACATCGACAATATTGTTGTAATTAATTAATGATTGTTTAAAAGTCTGAATATTCTGCTCAATTGCACCGGGATTTTTAACAACCATCACCTGTTCTTTATCAAAACCTAAATTTTTATTATGCAAATATTGAAGCTGCCGCAATATTATTATTGTACCAATAATTAAGAAAATTGAAATTGCAAATTGAACTACTACTAGTATATTTCTAAAATTAAAACGTTTGAATTTCTGGACGGCATTATTTTTTAAAACAGTAATTGGTTTAAAGGAAGATAAAACAAATGCCGGGTATGAACCTGAAATAATGCCGAGTAAAAGTCCCAAAAGAAGAAGTAGAAGAAAGACATATATATTTCCAAAATAACTTATCGAAATGGGGCGGTTGATGAAATTACTGTAGTATGGTAATAGGACTTCTATCATTGTCAAAGCAAATCCGAGGGCTAGGTAACAAAGCAGTATTGATTCGAATAAAAACTGAAAAATCAATTTGTTCTTTCCCGAACCCAAAACTTTTCTAAGTCCGACCTCTTTTGCACGCAAAGAAGATCTTGCCGTGGAAAGATTCATAAAGTTAATACAGGCAATTAATAAAATAAATATGCTGATGAGTGAAAAAATATTCACATAAGTACTATTACCATTAGGTTCGAATTCACCATTAAGATCTGAGTTTAAATGGATATCGGTAACAGGCTGAAAATAGTATCTCCAATAATTGCCTTTTGCAACCCATGCTTCAAATTTATCCCCACCCATATATTTCCGCGTAAACTCTTTTAATTTTGCTGTAAGATTCTTTTCAGATACAACTTTTTTCAAAACAATGTATGAGATAAAATTATTAGCAGTCCATCCTTTATTGTTAATTAAGTCCGGAAAGCTGGTTAATGAAACAAGAATATTATAATGGAAATGAGAGTTCGAAGGCATATCTTCCGAAACACCGTCAATTTTAAAATTAACTTTTTTGTTAATTTCCGATAGATTAAGTGTTAAAACATTCCCAATTACATCAGTACTTCCGAAATATTTCAAAGCGGTATTTTTAGAGAGCACAGCAGTATACGGTTCAATCAAAGCAGTTTGTGGATTTCCATGAATTAGAGGAACTGTAAATACATCATAAAAAGTTGAATCAACAGCATATATTTTTGATTCATTAAATATTTTATCATGAATAATAACAGGTATCTGCCCTGCTTTTAATATTTTTACACCGGTTTCTATTTCCGGAAAATCTTGAAGTAATTTTGCGAAGGTAATTGCCGAGGAGAATGTCTGATTTATTTTGGTATCCCCGATTAATGCACTTACCGCAAGTCTATAAGTTCTGTCTGCTTTAATATTAAATTGATCATAGCTTCTTTCATAATTAACAAAAAGTATAATGAGAATACAACTGGTTATACCTATCGCTAATCCCAATATATTAATGAATGAAAATAGTTTATGTTTTATCAAATTCCTGATGGCAATTTTCAAATAATTCTTAAACATGATTTCACCCTTTATTCATATCCTAAAAACTTAATCCCTAAAAGCTGCCTACCTGTGGCGAGCCGGAACTTCGTCACTCATATCTGAGTGACTCAACCGGGTTTGCCGTTGCGGCTTTAACTGCCTGAAAACTTATTGTAATTAATGAAATCAATAATGCAATACCGCCTGCTAAAAAGAATATCCATAAGCTTATGTTTACTCTGTATGCAAATGATTTCAGCCATTGGTTCATAAAATAATATGCAGCCGGAAAGGCAATTGCATTGGATATAATAATCCATAGTAAATATTTTCTAGAAAGCATAAACACAATCTTCACTACGTTGGCGCCTAGAACTTTATGTATCCCTATATCTTTAACTTTCCTCTCTATCATAAATGCAGTTAATCCGTAGAGTCCTATACACGCAATAAAAATTGCCAGGAGCGAAAAGTATTTGAATATGTTTCCCATCCGTTGTTCGGCGAAATAATTTGCGTTCTGACTTTCGTCAACAAAATAAAAATTAAACGATTCACCGGGGAAGAAGCTCTTCCATGTATCTTGTATATATTCTACACTTTTATTTACACCATTTGGATTAACCCGTACCGACAATTCACGGTAAAATATATTTCTTTGGTTAGGGTCAGGTATTCTTAGGATCACCGGTTCAATCAAATCATGGAGGGAACTGAAATTAAAATCTTTTGTAACACCGATAATTTTTCCTTTTCTCCCCCACACGGTAATTTCTTTTCCAATTGCCGGTTTAAGTCCCATTTCCTTTTCTGCTGTTTCGTTTATTACATACGCGCTTGTCTCATCCGAAGGATATTGTTCCGAATAGAATCTCCCTTCTTTCATATGGATTTTATAAGTTTTTGCAAAATCAGCATCAACATGCAGCAGCCACGAATCAAATCTTTTTTGTTTACCCGCCCAATCTATTCCCTCGGTTTTAGATAATGATTTTCCATCCATTGGTTCCGACCTTGATATACAAAATATTTTAGAATTCGAGAGCAGTCTGTTTTTGAAAGCATTATACTTATCATATATATTCCCGTTAACCTTAATATCTATTATATTTTCTTTATCATAACCTAAGTCGGCATTACGGATAAAACTTAATTGCTGCATTACTATAAATGTACAAGTTATTATAGCTATAGATAATGCGAATTGCAGAATAACCAAACCCTTTTGAAGATTTAATCCTTCAATATTATTTTGAAATTTGCCCTTGAGGATTTGTACGGGTCGAAACCGAGTGGCAAAAATTGCCGGGAATATCCCCGAAATTATAATAGTGATAAATGTTATTAGAATAACAAAGGAAATGAAGTCCGGACTTGTATAATTAACAGACAGTTGTTTGCCGGATAAATTGTTCATTAACGGCAAAAGCATTTCAACAAATAATAAAGATAGGCCTAGCGCTGTAATTGTTATAACGAACGTTTCACCATAGTATTGTAAAATCAAATCCCTTCGATTTGCGCCAACAACTTTTTTAATACCTATTTCTTTGGTTCTCTTTAACGAAAAAGCATTGGTAAGATTAATGTAGTTCATGCAGGCAATAAGTAAAATAATACATGCAACAAAGGAGAAAATATATACGTATTTGATATCTCCTGATGAAACGAAAAACCCGATATTATTTGAATAAAGATGAATTTTACTTAAAGGCATTAAAGAATAAGCGGTCGTTCCCAAATTTAATTTTGCAGCATGCCCATTTTCACATTCCAAAATCTTTTTTTCAAGGAAGGACTTATTAATATTACCTCGGGTAACAATAAAAGTCTGAACACTATAATTATACCATTCATCCCAGTTTGCACCGAACTGCGTAATAAAATCCAGCGGCAGTATAAGTTCCCTTTGGAAATGCGTATTATGCGGTATATTTTCAATTACGCCGGTAACCTTTATTATTTTTTTAATCCCCACAAAATTCAGTTCCAGCGATTTACCAAGTGCATCCGAATTTCCAAAATATTTTTTAGCCGTTCTTTCGGTCATTATAATTGAATTCGGTTCGTCAAATGCCGTATGAGGGTTTCCTTCAATGAATTTAAAATTAAAGACTTCAAAGAAATGCGGATCAGTTAACGCAAATGATTCTTCAAAACCATTTTCTTTATATTTCAGAAAAGGTTTGAAGGCTTCCGGAAGAGAAGCGTAATCAGTTTCGTTTAGAATTCCAGGTATTTCAGATTTAATTGCAGGTCCAAGCAATTTCGAAGTTATTGCAGATACTTTATCATTCGATGTACGTAATACCAAGAAAGTATTCTTGGAATTTTTATGAAACATATCGTAGGATAATTCATCTTGAACCCAAATCATAATCAGAATAAATCCGGTAAATCCTACAGCCAGACCCAGAATGTTTATTAATGAATATTTCTTGTGTTTAAATAAATTACGTAGTCCGATTTTTAAATAATTCCTAAACATGATATCCTCCTTTATTCATACCTCAAAGATTTTACCGGGTTTGCATTTGCCGCTCTTATTGCCTTAAAGCTGACCGTAGCTAATGCGATCATCAATGCGATCGCACCTGCAAATACAAAAACCCACCAGCTTATATTAATCCTATATGCAAAATCCTTCAGCCAATTGTTCATAAAATAAAATGCAACTGGAACAGCTATTACATTTGCTATTAAAATCCATTTGAGAAACTCTTTAGAGAGCATAAAAAGTAATGATAGCATAGAAGCTCCCAAAACTTTTCTTATACCAATTTCCTTGGTCTTTTGTTCAATAAGAAAAGTAGCCAAACCAAATAAGCCAAGACATGCTATAAGAATTGCAAGTACCGAAAACGATAGAGCAATTAATCCGATTTGCTTTTCGTTCTTGTAAACTTCGTTAAAGGAATCATCCATAAACCTATAACCGAACGGCATTCCCGAAGCCATGCTTTTCCATTTATGCTCGGCTTGGCCTAATATAAAAGGAATTTGAGCCGCACTTACTTTGAAAGATATAAGCCTGGTGCTTCTTTCCAGAACAAAACATAAAGGCCCGATATCCTGATGTAAAGATTCAAAATTGAAATCTTTAACTACACCTATTATACTGTATTTTTTAATCCTTCCGCCATTGACCCATGTATTCAAAATCTTGCCTACTGGATTTATGTAATCCAATTGTTTAACTGCGGTTTCATTAAGAATAACGGAGGCTGAATCACCACCGAATTCAGGAGAAAAATTTCTCCCTTCGATTAATTTTATTCCGAGTGTCTTTAAATAATTATCATCTATTTTCCATCTTTGCATAGTTAATCCGCTCTCTGAAACAGAAGCAGCACCTGTATAGAAAGCGCTGAAATTTCTTTGGGAAGGCACCGGAAGAAATCCGGATATTGTTCCGGAAATCACACCCGGCACTTTTAGCATTTCATTCTTAAATGCATTTACATTATTACCAAGCATATATGAATCATTTATTATCAACACCTGGTCTTTCTGGTATCCGAGATTTTTGTTTTGAATATAATTCAGCTGTTTGTAAATAATTATTGTTCCTATTATAAGAATTATTGAAGCAGTAAATTGAAATATTACCAGCGTGCTTCGTAGACCCCCGCTTTTGCTGCCTCGGGAGATTCTTCCTTTAATTATTTCTCCGGGCATAAATTTAGAAAGATAAAAAGCCGGATAGCTGCCTGCAATTAATCCCACAAGAATAGGAAGGATTAATATGAAGAGCACAAAAGGAACCGAAGACAAAACATTAAAATCAATCTTTTTATGAACCAGGTTATTAAATAAGGGCAGCCCGTCAAATGCTATTACAACTGCAATTGCAACGGCTATCGTTGAAATCAAAATGGATTCCGAAAGAAATTGAAAGATGATACTTTTCCGTTCCGTTCCGAGGACTTTTCTGATGCCTACTTCCCTTGCACGGTTTGCTGAGCCTGCAGTAGTAAGATTCATAAAATTAATACAGGCTATAAGCAGAATAAATAAAGCAACTGCAGATAAAATATATATGTATTCGATATTGCCGCTGGGGCTCATCTCCTGGGCACGCTTGGAGTACAAATGAATGTCCGTAACGGGAATAAGCGAGTGTTCAATTTTATTACCTGCTTTTTCAAACTCTTCTATACTTTGAATCTGCAGGTATTTTTTTGCATACGGGAATTCATATCTTTTACGGTATTCTGCAAAATGTTTTTCAAACTTCTTATAATCGATACCTTTCCTTAACAAGAGATACGTATGAAAATTGGAAGAAACCAGGTTTCCCCAATCATAATGTAAATTCATCATAGGGAAAAGGAAATCGAAATTAAAATGTGAATTATCGGGCATATCTTGAATTACCGCGGTTATCTTATAAACCGTACCGCCATCGTCTTTCGTTTGGATAATTTTCCCGACTGCATCGTCGCTGCCGAAATATTTTTCCGCAATTGACTTTGTAATTACTACTGTGTTCGGTTCACAAAGAACTTTAGTTTTACTTCCATATAGAAATGAATATGTAAAAACCTTAAAAAATGTAGAATCGACATATGCTATTTTCTGCTCGTCGTAATATTGGTTGCCCTTTTTTACTAATTTGTTTCCGGCGAAATTATAAATACGAGTAAATTCTTCAATCTGGGGATAATCTTTTTTTAAAAGATAACCCATCATATCAGCAGTAACAGGGATTTTCAATTCGGTTGCGCCGAATTTCAAATAAGTATTTATACGGAAAATTCGGTCTGCATTTTTATGGAACTTGTCATAGCTTAATTCATAAAAAATGTAAAAGAGGATCAGCAGGCAGCATGTTATTCCTATAGTAAGTCCGCTTACATTTATCAAAGAATACATCTTATGTCGAAAAATATTTCTTACTGCAACTTTGAAATAATTCTTTAACATAATTTTTTTACCCCGTTTAATTAAAAAAATTTCTCTGTGCCACATTCAATATTCTGTTAAAATATTTGTAACAGAAACTAAGAGTTACAAAGCTTTAGCTATTCATACCTTAAACTCCTTATAGGATTTGCCGCAGCAGCTCTAATTGTCTGGAAACTAACCGTTGTTAATGCTATTAATAAAGTGATAATACCTGCTAAAACAAATACACTCCAATTTAAATTAACTTTATAAGCGAAATTTTTAAGCCAGTTGTTCATTACATAATAGGCTATCGGCCAGGCAAAAATATTTGCCATTAAAATCCATACGACAAATTCCTTTGTCAGAAGTATGATAATTTCGGGTATCGAAGCACCAAGTGCTTTTCGTATGCCTATTTCTTTTGTTCTTTGTTCGGCCACAAATGCAGATAGGCCAAATACTCCCAAAGATGCAATAAAAATTGCAAGCATAGAGAATATTGTTGTAATTAGACTTGTCTTTTGTTCGGATTCATAAAGACGGTCCAAGTTTTCATCCACGAAACGGGAATACAGATAATTTCCATCGGCAAATTTATTCCAGGTATTATTTATGTATTCGATTGTTTTCTTTGGAGTGCCCGGAGCGATCCGGATAGTCAAATAATTATCACCTTCAGTGGGTGATTGTAAATGGAGAATTAATGGCCGTATTTTATAATGAAGTGATTCATAATTAAAATCTTTTACCACACCTATTATTTTAAAAGTTTTCTTCCAAT
>JBJKQE010000159.1:0-3628 GCA_046705645.1 Ignavibacteriaceae bacterium
TCTATTTCCTGTTTAAGTTCTTCCCTAATTTCCGCTGCAATTTTTTTACCATCAATTAAAATCATTTTCTCTCTATCATTCCTTTTTTAAATATTTACAAATTTTTTGAAAACATGAATAATTCTCTTGCTTACTGACATTTGCTTACTGTTCTTTGCCTATTGCACTTTGCTTACTGCCTACTGCTTACTGAAATTTGCTTACTTATTCTATACTACTCTACTTTTTCTACTTCATGCCTGCGTTCTTTTAATGAATTTCCATTAATTTCATTTAAATACTTCAGCAGCTTTTTGTCCTTCTTAATCTCTTCTTCAAATGGATTAGAATTCTGCCAGCCTAATTTTCCATTCTTTCTATAATTTTCCAATCTTCTAATTGTAATTTCACAAAAAATCGGATCGATGTCCAATGTAAAACATCTTCTTTCATTTATTTCCGAAGCCAATAAAGTAGTTCCCGAATGTGTGAAGAAATCCAAAACGATTTCATTCTTTTTGCTGCTTGCAAGAATTATTCTATTTATTGATTTAATAGGTTTTTGTGCATAACACCCGTTTACATTTTCTTCCATACGGTAAAACACTTGCTGAATATCGATCCAGACATTTCCCGCTCGTATAAATTCCGATTTACTTCGTTCAAAATTTTCTGTTTCTTTTCCGTTCACTACTTTGTAATAACCGCGTAGGACTTTAGGTATGTTAGTATATTCGGCTTCAACATTAAAATCCGGTTTACCTTTTATATAATAAAGAAGTTCTTGGCGTATCGACATCCAATTTTTTTGCGTGCCGTACCCGCGCTGATTCCTCATAGTAATAAAACTACGGGAATCAAATCCGGAAGTCCGCATCATCGTAATAAAATCAGATAACGGTTGAAAGTGATTATTCTGATCTGCACCAAGCCAAATATAAAGCGATGAATTCTCGTTAAGATGCAAATAAGAATTTCTTATCCACAGTTCGCACCATGAAATAAATTTATGCAGTTCCCTCTCTTCGAAAGCAACAAAATTATAAGGAGGATCATGAATTGCTAGCACTGCCTTTTCATTATTCATCAACTTTTTAACAGAAGAATCATGTGATGCATCCAGGCAACCGACTTTATGTTTTCCCGAAGGATCATTCCAAACCTCACCAATCCTTAAACGACAATAAGGCAATAACAGATTCCTTATCTTTTTGTCGGAATCAATTCTTGGCAAGGGGAAATTAATCATTTACAATTAAATTACTTTGTAGTATCACAATTTGTTTTATTGTCATAGTGAGCGGAGTCGAACTATGACATTTTCCAATATCCATCCCTCAACTCCGCTCGGGATGGCAATCTTGATATTTAAATTATGTGGTTTCTATTTTTTTTATGAAATCGGGGAAGAGTATTCTTTCAAGCTCAAGTGTTTTTCCGCTGTCTGTATCGATCTTAAAATATATTCCGCTAAGATGTACATCATTTTCGGCTGTTTCATATTTTTGCGGAGTCTGATAAATAAATCTATTTATAGCAGCTGCTGTTTTCATCCCGATTACAGACTCATAAGGTCCAGTCATTCCTACATCTGTAATGTAGCCTGAACCATTAGGAAAAATTCTTTCATCCGATGTTTGAATATGAGTATGAGTTCCGACCAAAGCTGTTATCTTTCCGTCAAGATAATTTATCATTGCAAGCTTTTCGGCAGTTGCTTCCGCATGAAAATCTATAAAGATAATATTTGTTTCGTTCTTCAATTTGGAAAGCACCCAATCTGCAGATCTAAAAGGACAGTCAATCGACGACATAAAAGTTCTGCCCTGAAGATTAATTACTGCAACTTTTCCTTTCTTAGTTTCGGCAATATAATAACCGTTACCGTAGGTGCCTTTGGGATAATTAAGAGGCCGGATTGCTCTTGGCTCTTTTTTTAAATATTCCTGTGATTGATGTTTATCCCATGTATGATTTCCACCAGTAATAACATGTATACCGAGATCGAAAAGTATTTTTCCTTCCTTTTCAGTGCATCCCTTACCATCCGATGAATTTTCTCCGTTGGCAATAACCAGGTCGGCTTTATATTTTTGAATTAAGCTGGGCAGCCACGTTTGAACTAGGTCCATACCCGGTTTACCTACAATATCGCCTATAAACAGAAGATTTAATAAAGCCATATAATTCCTAAATTAGGTTTTCAATATATCTAAAAATGAATAGAATTAAAAGAATTAGAAGTTATTACATGAACTATAAAGAATAAAATAACAGAATATTGAAGAGCATTTAAAGAAAAATATAATTAATTTATACTAGTAATAATTAGCCACGAAATTTATAGACGGGGATTTGGCGACTACATAAAGACACACATTCGATTAAAATTAAATGAATAGAATAAATGTAATTTTAACCGCGTTGAATAATTAGGAATGAAAAGTCAAAACTATAGATCGAAGTAAGGAATAAATTTTAAATAATTAACAATCGATTTAAAAACCATTGATTTCACTCAAGAAATAGAGGAAATTCAAAATTTATTAAGAGGGAAATGTATATATGAAAGATGTTATTGTTCCATTATTTTTTATGCCCTTCAAACTTAAAAAAATTAAATCTGAGTATAAAAATAAAATAATTAATTATTTGGATGTAGGATGCGGCAATCACTCACCTAAAGTTACAAAAAAATGGTTTCCACAATGGCACTATTATGGCATTGATCGGGAAGATTATATGACAAACTCTCAAGATATAGCAAATATGGAACATTATTTTAAGCTTGATTTATCTAAAGATTCACTAGATATCATCCCAGATAATTTTTTTAACGTCGTTGTGATGGCTCATGTCATTGAACATCTTCCTAATGGATTAGAAGTAATTAAGCAATTAACAAAAAAAGTTATAAAAGGCGGACAAATTTATGTAGAATTCCCTTCTGAACGTTCATTATCACTTCCTTCTATGTACGGCACTTTAAATTTTTGTGATGATCCAACACATATTAAAATTTATAGTATTATTGATGTTACAAATGTTTTATTGTCGAATAATTTTCGTATTATACGTGCTGGTATCCGGCGCGATAAATTTTTAATTTTAACATTTCCAGTAAGGTTGGCACTTAAGTTCTTTATTCATAGGAAGATCGGCGGTGGAGATTTCTGGGATGTGCTTGGTTTTGCTAAATATGTACATGCACGAAAAAATTAGCAAATATTATGTTACATACCTTTTTAATAAATAATAGGTCAATTTTACATTTTATTATTTACTTTAACTGAATTTCACTTTATTAAATTAAAAGGGAAATTTCATGAGCTATTATTTTTTGACTAATATAAAAATAAAAGATAAAGAGAGTTATCAAAAATATATTGACAAAGCTGATGAAGTGTTTGCTAAATTTAACGGGAAGTATTTAGCAGTTGATGACAAACCAAAAGTAATTGAAGGAAAATGGAATTATACAAGAGCAGTACTAATAGAATTCAAAAACGAATCAGATTTCGAAAAATGGTATAATTCAATAGAATACCAGGAAATATTAAAGTACAGAATGAATAATTCTGATTGCGACACAATTCTTATAAAAAGTAAATAGATTTTTAAACTTTCGGAGATTAAAAGATGGTAATTA
>JBJKQE010000160.1:0-6031 GCA_046705645.1 Ignavibacteriaceae bacterium
TTGAATTTGCAATATTGGTTATCCCGTTTATAATTCCCGGCGTTCTTGAATAGTTTGCATTTAAATTTAGATTCAAATTGCTCTTAATAAATTCTACAGGAAAACCGTATGCAACAAATGAACGGAGATTTACATAACCATTAAGATTTGTCGGGAAAGTTAGTTTTGTACCCTGGTTTAAAAGAATATTATTCATGACGGTTGTATCTCTTTGTGGAATTATGGTATTATTCCCAATATAATTTTGTGTCACCGTTCCGCCAAATAAAATGAAAAGAGAATTCATGTGCTCTGCATTAGTATTAATGTATCGCAGAACCAAAGAGTGTTTGTAATCCTGGCTTAAATCAGGATTACCAATACTTAATTGAGTGGGATTTGAATTGTTAAGTACATTTTGCAACTGGTCTATGCTTGGATCATCATTAGCTGTATAATATGAAATTCTAAGATTATTGTATCTCGAAATCATATAACGAAGGAAAAATGATGGAAGTACCGAATGAAAATTACGTCCAATCGTTGCGGTATAAGGGAATGATTGATTATTCTCAAGCTGCGCAATGTTATAGTTAAGATTAACTGCAAGTGAAACATGATTTTCTCTATATCGGTAGCCGGTCCCGAAACTTTGTGTTCTATAGATTTTTTTATATACGTTGCTTAATGATGTATCCAGTAAAGATATTCCTGTAATATTTGGATTATTAAAAGTATTCTGATTGCTGTTATCTTCCGAATAAGAAAATTTTGAATCTAACTGGAGCAGTGAATTTGATCCTAAAGGTTCTGTATAAACAATATTTGTTGAACCGCTGAAACCATGTTTAAGTAAGTTAGATGACTGATTTAGTGTATCGGATGTTGAACTTGTATAATAAATATCTTTTGCAAAAAGATTATTATCTCCCGTGTTATTTGTGAACGTACCGTTCAAACCAATTGAAAGTGTCCGGCCGCGTGTTTCAAATCTATGTCTGAATAATAAATTATTTGAAGAATTAATTGCGGTTAAGTCTGAATTGAAAACATTGTTTGTAGAATTCAATTTATCAGATCCTGAGGTCGTAATACCATTAACATTGCTTGAGCCGTTATTTATTTGAGCGGTGAAAGTTGGGAAAAAAAGAATTGAGTTAGAATTATCAATTTGATAGTTAAGTCTTAAATTAAGCCGATGATTCGTGTTTTGAGTAATAGAAGAATTTAACTCATTGTAATTTTGTTCAGCAGGAGCAGTTAAAAAATAATCTGTATTTGAATTTGATTCAGCATCATTATTTGTATTATTAAAAAAATAGCTGGCGGTTAAATCCAGATTTTCTCCCCATCTATTGGAAAAATTTATACCGAAAGCTTTTGTTTGTGTTAGTCCGGTAGTTTGGTTTACCAGAAAGTTAGAAATATTATTCCCTCCAAAGCCCACGGGACCGGAACCAAATCCGCCGCCTCTTCTTCCGCCTCCTCCAAATCCGCCGCCAATACCTCCGCCCATAGCTCTGTTAAACTGCCTGCCGGATCCTGACATAACTCCAAGTAAATCTTCAGTTGAGAAATTCTGCTGATTTACATTGTTTAATTGAGCTATGATTGAGATTCTTTGGTCCTTATTAAAGAAATTAATATTTCCGCCTGCAGCATATCTGGAATCGTTTCCATATCCTCCTGAAAATTTTCCAAATGTACCTTCACGGTTATTTAATCTTGTAATAATATTAATAGTTTTACTAGTGTTCCCGTCATTAAATCCGGTAAACTGAGATTGATCACTCTGCTGATCAAAGACCTGGATTTTTTCTATAACCTCTGCAGGTAGATTTTTTAATACGGCATTCGGATCACTTCCGAAAAATTCTCTTCCATCAACCAAAACCTTCGCAACATTTTCTCCTTGCGCCTGAACTGTCCCATTTTGAACTGTTATTCCGGGCATTTTTGTTAAGAGATCTTCAGCGACTGCATCTTTATTTGTTTTAAAAGCACCAGCGTTATATTCGGTCGTATCATTTTTTAATGTTACTGCAATTGGCTCAGCTGTAACCAAAACAGGATTCATTTTTACACCAACGGGGTATAAATATATTTTCGAAAGTGAAATGGATTTATTTCGAATCAGAATATTTTTTTTAAAAGTTTGATATCCTACGTAAGTAATTGCAAGATTATATTTTCCAGGGAGCAAATTATTAATATTGAAATAGCCTGAATTATCACTTGCCATTCCTTTAAGATTTTTATCTGTGGACTTACTAATGAACACATTTGCTCCTGCCAAAGCTTTTTTAGTTGAATAGTCTAATACTTGGCCGGTGATAGAAAAATTTTGGGGAAATACATTTATGTAAGAGAAAATTATTATATATAAAAACTTTTTGACTTTCATACATTCCTTTATCAGAAAAAACCAAATATTAGTCAAAAATTTTATGATAAAGGTTTAAAGAGAATTTTAGTGAATGTGTATATTATAGATGTGAATGATTTTATAATAAATATGAAAGAAATAATATATCAACCGTTGCGTAGATTAGATTATAAACTGTCTACCGTTGATAGATGAATTAAAACAGTTTATAAATTTCTAATTGCCGTTAACTAATGGATTAATTCGCGGATCAATAAAACCTTAAAGCTATAATTAATAACTGTTTTAAAAGTTATAATAATTAAACTTTTTAATTCATGCAGCAGGTTGTACTAATAGTTATCCGACAATATTTAAGATTCATACAAGCGATTCTTTTAATCTTCTTGCAACTGAAATAAAGAATCCGAACACCATTATTAATATTCCTGTCCATACCAAGTTGACAAACGGTTTTGTGCTTGCAGAGATTGAGAGCACTTCTTTCGGCTTTGAAGCAGCTTCATCATTTTTATCGAGCTTACCAAAAATTATCTCGGCATTTTTTGAAGCAGGGTCAACTTTTGTAAGTTGAATTTTGAGATTAGCATCTTTCAATTCGATGGGAACAAAGTGAACGCTTCTTCCTTCTTTTTTCATCAAAGCTTCAACATTATAGGTTTTATTATTTTTAATTATTGTAAGGTCCGCACCCATTTGGAAATCGCCTCCGCTTTGCATTACGCTAATATCCGGAGCTACAAATTTAGTATAAGTTATTTTTGCGCCCTCGAAATTGGTTTGATCTCCTAGATTAAGAGATATAGTTTGGCCCTGAGTGGATTGATTGGATGTCCCGTTATCATAACCCAACGGTGATACATAAAAATCTTTTGTAATCATGGATAAAATAGCAGGCTCTCTCATCAATCCGTTATTAAATTCACTAATGTACATTACAGGACTGATTGTAAATTCTTTATTGCCTTTTTTCATGTTTATGTCAAAGGCATATTTTGTATTATTGTCAATCGATCTGTAGCCGGTAAATGTCATCTGATAGCCGAATGCATCTTTAGTTTTATTCTTGATTAAATCTATATCTTTTTCTCTGCTGTAAACTGAAGAGCTGACTACTCCAAGAATAAATAATGCAATGCCTATATGAGAAACATAAGCACCCAACATCTTCTTATTACCGCGGATTATTTTTATTGCAATTTCAAGATTTACTATTAAGGCAAAGGTACTGGATAAAATAAGCAGCATTACCATTATATCGCTTACACCGCCGAAGAGTATAATAATTATTGAAAGAACTAACGATGCTGAAACTGAGAATAAAGATTTTTTTAATAAATCCGGTCCTTTGGTAGATTTCCATTTTAATAAGAGGCTTCCTCCATTAAGAAAACCGATAATAATAGCAATAGGAATATGAATCTGATTGTAAAAAGCTGCGTCAACCGAATGTCCGAAGATCGGGGCAGAAGTCCCTAATAGCACTATAGTAGCAGAAGCACATAACACAATAGATGCTGTAAATAACGATAATTCTCTTGATAAAATTCCACCGTCGTTTTTTTCATGAAGAGTTAAATATTTCCAGCGGTATGCTAATGTACCAAGTCCTAAGAATAAAAATGTCCCTACAAAAATGACGAGGAATAAATAGACCATAGTACCCGGGTTAACGAAAGAATGGACAGAAGCATCACCTAGTACACCGCTTCTTGTTAAAAATGTACTGTAAATTACAAGAACATACATCATTATTCCGAGTATTAAGTTGGTCTTTGCATATCTTCCAACACTTTCTCCCTTATTTTGGCTTTTTCTTTGAACAAGGAGAGTGTGAATACTTGCAACTCCAACTAACCAGGGAATTAAACTTGAGTTTTCCACAGGATCCCAGGCCCAATAACCGCCCCAACCTAACATTTCATATGCCCAGTAACCGCCGAGCATAATACCTAAACCAAGAATTCCGGCTGCTGCTAGTATCCAGGGGAATGCTTGTTTTACCCAATCCCTGTAATCATTTTTCATCATTGCCGCCATTGCAAAGCAGAATGGTACGGTTGCCATAGAAAATCCGGTAAAGAGAATCGGTGGATGAATTTGCATCCAAAAATTGGTTAACTGTGGATTAAGGCCTCTTCCGTCAATAATAAATTCCTTAACGGGAATATGATTGGCAGTTAAAACACCGAAAAGATTTGAACTCATTTTAACGAATTCTTGTCCGGAAGAACCGTCGCTGAAAAGAAAGTTTTGTAAAAAAGGCAAATGAACCAGTGATGCGTTTATATTTTTTATACTGATAAAAACGGGCTCACTCCAAATGTAAACAAAAGGATTCTTAAACAAGGGTGAAACCATAACCAAAATAAACGAAGTAGCGAGGGTGAAAACAGACATTACTCTTGGTTCAAGATCCCCGCGTTTGGAAGCATATGATTGAAGAATTAGACCAATAATTGAAGTTAGTAACAGCCACAGCATAAAGCTGCCTTCCTGGCCGGCCCAAAATGTAGCCAATAAAAATCCTTTAGGAAGGTGATTACTGCTGTATTCATAGATATATCTATACTGGTATTGGTGAGTAAGCATTAAAAATTCCAATAATGCCGCAGCTACGATTACCAGCATTGTAGTTAAATGATAGGCTAATCTTCCATAGTTAAGTGTATTTGAATAACCTTTGTAACTCAGAAAATACATGATCATCGCAATGATACTGCTTGCGAGAGCGATTGTTAAAATTATACTTCCAATCATTTGTTCCTCATAATGCCTTTAAACTGGTTCAAATTTCTAATTATAGATTCACAAAATTATAATAAAATATACTTTGCTTGTATAATTTGAATAACTTTAACTTTTTAAAATTAGTTAAAGGAATGTATTTTTAAGCAATAAGAGAAAATTATAACTTAGATGTTTTCATACCTTCGGGATTTTGGCCCTCATATTTGCTTGGACATTTTGTTAAAATACTGGTAGCATGAAAATATCCGTCTTTGTATTCGCCTGTAACTACTACACTGCGTGCAGATTCAAAATTGTTAGGCATCATACCTTCATATATAACTTTCATCTGGTTGCCGTTATTATCCGCTATGTAGAAGGAGAACGTTCTATTAACTTTATCTATTGAGTAATTTTTATCTCTAACCCAGCTTCCGGTTGCCTTAACTATTTTATCCTGGGACATTACCTTTGAAAAATTACTTTCATATTTAATATTGCTTTGAGTAAAAAGATAAACCATAAAACCCAGAAATACTACAATTATAAATCCGCCGAATATATATTTATTTTTCATTTTTATCTCCATTCATTTCTTTTTCTATGCTCTTAATTCTCTTATCTAAATTATACAGGTAAAAGAATATTCCTGCCCAAACGATAAGAACAATTATCATTACGATATAAATCGCATTTTTATCCAGAAACTGATATAATCCTTGCAACGTTACTCCCTTATAGAATGTTTGTTAATTCTGTCTTTGAAAATTATTGATTTATAGCCTATGCTCCACATCCAAAAATAAAGGATAGTAAAACCTATTAAAGATAAGAAAAAAATTAACTCCATATTAGCATTCATTTTAAAATCTATAACAGGGCCTGAGTTGGAATCGCCTAAAGAACCCGGATGCAAACCTCTCATAATACGCGGCA
>JBJKQE010000161.1:0-24858 GCA_046705645.1 Ignavibacteriaceae bacterium
AATGTATCTCTAATGTAATGAAGATCCGGAACATCAGTTAACAAAGCACCAAAGGATGCCAGGATAAAAAATACAATCATTGTATTGAAATAAAGACTGACATTCTTTTTTTGTTTTAGAAAATAGAGTTCTCTAAAGACCATAAAAATAACGGATACGGATACTAGAATTATAAACGAGTAAAAAAACGAAATTATATTATCAAAAATACCATGATTGATTTTTCCGGTGTTAATATTTAACAGGCTGCTTAATATTGAATCGGAATAAGTGAACATAAAAAATAATACGGCGTTCAGTATTCCTACATTAATAACCAAAGCTAACGGATTTATTTTCCTTGCATGGCTAAAATCAATTAAATAAATGATGAGAGAAATAATTGTAAATGCGGTGAGTAAACCTAGAATTATTAAATGTACCGAGGATTCCGTAGTATAAATGAATACTTTGTATATAAATAGAATTATTGTAATTACAATAAAACTCTGAAACTTTATATTTCCTTTAAGATTTCCGGTTTTTAATTTCATAAACAGAAATTCCAGGTTCTGCAAATTTATTTATAAATCTACCTTTAAAAGATAATCATATTTAGCTAAAGTGTTTAAATAATAATATCTTAATACTTTAACCCAATATTAAATTACTGCAAAATTCTAATTTTGTAAAGAAGAGATGGATGGGCGGAAAATTTCTAGGATAATTGTGAAATACCCGGGAAAGGTTTGATTTTTATCAATTTATGCAGCTATTTACACTGCTAAAAGTGCAATGTAAAATAAATTAATGACGAGTATCGATATTTTTAACTATAATTTACAGAACATCAGATTTAGAAGGTTAAATCCTTAAATTATAACCGGTTTTTTAGATTCCGGCTGAGGAGTATTTTTCTGGAGTTCCTTCTGCAATTTTTCCATTTCTTTTCTAAAGTTTTCCATTTCTTTTTGAAAGTCCTGCAATTCCTTTTGCAGGTCTCTTTGCTGATTAACATTAGTGGAATCGCTACGGAAAAACCTAAACAAAGAAGCCATAGAATCCGGATTAAAAGAAAAATGATGATTCTTAAATCTTGAATATAATAATGAATCTAATTTGCGGTTATTAAAATTATAAGCTGAATCGAAACCAAATGCCTTAAAGTTAAAATTCATTCCTTTGGAAGAATCATTATAAAAATATTTGAACTTAAAATTTTTATGTTTTCCAAGTTCAGGAATATTAAATGAATAATCCTTCATTAGTTTTGAAAGACTGTCAAGATGCACTGTTAAATTATCCATATTAGGCAAAATTATCGGCGGAATTATAATATTCGGAATATGAACCTTGCAGTAATTACTGTCAATAAACACTTTGAACTCTTTACCCCACGCCGAGTCCTTTTTAAGTCTTGCAAAATTGTCTCCAAAGTGAATAGTTATGTCTAAATTCTTATTAAATTCTTTCAAATTTTTATTCAGCTCTTCTGACCACTTCTGCATTTCTTTTCTGAATTTATTCTTATCAAAATTAAATGGTTCGGAAAAAATTGAATCCGGCGTAAAGAAAATATATTTATTGCTGTTTGAGGACTTTACTTTACTAATCATTTGAGCAACAGATTTATTATTATAATAATGCTCAAATCCTGGAGGCAAAACTTTATCCATCTCTTTTTTATTTGCCCTGGCAGCAAATGATATGAGGTCTGCTGTTAATGCTTTATTATAATTCCAAATATTCGGATTTATTGCTACGGTATTCTTCTCATTTACAAGAACCTGAGATTGTAAATCCGAAGCATATGAAGCAAGGATTGAATCCATTTGCTCTTTTTGTTTTACATTAAGGTTTAATCCTTTAACAAATTTTTCAAGGTTATTATTGCCTTCAGTTAATCCGGCAGTTTTAATTTCGAAAAATTGTTTGCCGTTTTTATCTGCTCCGAATTGTAAAAACTGATGTTTCCGGTTATCCAGAGGTAATTGATGATAAAAAGCAAAATTAAAAATATCTTCATTAGTTAAATCAGCAGCAAAAAGCAATGGTTTCAAATTTTCCTTATAAAAAGCAGATAGGTTGGACTTTTGCTGTTCAAGTAGTCTATTAATTATTTGAGGATTATATTTCAGAACAAACATTAAAACAAAGCTTACGGCTACAATACCTAATATAGGGGAAAGCTTTCTTAATTTATGATACCATGGATTTTTAATCCTCATTGCAGCAGCTAAACGAGTTTCAAAATAGGGATTTTCATCGATACTTTTTATCGATGAGGCAGTGAGATATTTTAATTTCTTTAATTCGGCAAGTCTTTCCTGCAGTTCTTTTGAAAATTTTAATTCATCTTCAATTTGTTTTTTTTCGACATCGGAAACTTCATCATCAAGATATGCCGAAAGCATCTCATATTTTTTGTATAAAGTTTTCATCACATAAGCTCCTTGGCATAAGGTTTCAATATATCCCGCAAACCTTCTCTAGCCCTAAATATCCTCGACTTAACCGTCCCTATTTCACATTGAACTGATTCTGCAATTTCCTGGTAACTTAATCCTTCAATATCTTTTAAAAGAAGCGGAACCCTTAATTTATCCGGTAATTTTGATATTGCATTCTGAACTATCTCCTTAATATCCGAATCCTCGGGGGTTGGAGAATAACCTAATTCCTCTTCCGAGTCCTTTATAGGAGAGAAGATATTTCTAATCTTCATTTTCCTTAAATGATCTTTACACTTATTTACGGTAATTCTGTAAAGCCATGTTGTAAACTGAGATTCGAACCTGAAATTGTTAAGATTTTTATAAATTGTTAAAAATACTTCTTGAGCAACATCATCAACTAAATCATGATTCCCGATTGTTAAGTAAATTATATTTCTTACCTTTTCTTTATGGCGCTGCACAAGAGTATTAAACGTAGATTCATCACCTTCTATGAATCTTTTTATCAGCGAAAAATCATCATCTAAATTTAATATCTGAGGATAAACCAAATCTTTTATCTTTTTATTGTTTTTCATGATTTTAGACGTAAACTCTATACATTTGTTCCCTAAAATAATTATTCTATGGCTAAATCAAACCTAATTTTAAATGAATAGTTATTTATTATGATAAGCGATATTATTTAATTACTTAAGGTAAAAATTTGAAAAATCTAATAATTTGGCCTCCTTATTTATTATATTTTCCTAAATAACAAATAGCCTTTTTGTTTAAGATAAGAAAATTATTTAAAAAATAAGTATTTTTGGTAGCAATTTAATCTTAAGTTATTTAGTTTTGAACTGCTTCCTATTGCATAAATAGCACTATCTAATTAAATTGAAAATCAAATTAAAGGAGTTATTCATGAAAACCAAAGTAGTTGAACAATACAACGCCGTTGTAATTGAACTTAAAGGCAATGTTATGGGAGGAGACGATACAAAAGAATTTAATGAACTTCTTCATAAATATTTAGATGAAGGTAAGAAAAATATAGTTGTTGATTTATCCGAAGTTAAATTTATGAATAGCTCAGGTCTAGGTATGCTTATAGGCGGACTAACTAGTATGAAAAAGGGTAACGGACATTTGAAATTAGCAAGAACAACCGAAAAAATCGAGAGTTTATTGGTTATTACCAAACTAATAACAATTTTCGAATCTTATGATACGGTTGACGAAGCAATCAAGAGCTTTTCAAACTAATATTTTATTAAATATTAATTTTTTAAAAACTCCGGGTTTCAGGATTCGGAGTTTTTATTTTGCTTGGACAATTCTTGTTTTAGTAAATTTTTATTAAGGAAAAAATTAATGAGCACTACAGTACTTGTGGGGAGCCAATGGGGAGATGAAGGCAAAGGTAAAATCGTAGATATATTAAGTGAAAAGTATGATATAGTTACAAGATATCAGGGCGGCGCAAATGCGGGGCACACCGTAGAAATTGGAGAAAAAAAATTTATTTTGCATCTTATTCCATCCGGTATATTAAGGGAAAATGTAATCTGCGTAATCGGTAACGGTGTTGTTATTGATCCAACCGCTTTGTTGGATGAAATAAATTTACTTGAGAAGAATAATATAAAAGTCGGCGGCAGGTTATTTATCAGTCATAACGCCCATCTGATTATGCCTTACCATAAATTATTAGACTCAATAAGCGAAAGCGGAGAGAACAAAATCGGAACTACAGGGAGAGGAATTGGCCCTTGCTATATAGATAAGTACGCAAGAAAAGGAATTAAGATTGTTGATTTACTAAATCGCAAAGTATTAGAGGAAAAGATAAGGGAAAACTTAAAAGAAAAAAATAATCTGCTTAAAAAAGTATACGAACATGAGGAATTGGATGTTGAAGAAATCATTAAGCAGTATGTCGAATTCGACAAGAATATTGATAAGTACATAAAAGATGTCCCTTCATACTTAAACAATGCAATAGCAGAAGGGAAATCAATTTTACTTGAAGGCGCGCAGGGTGCATTGCTTGATGTTGACCATGGTACATATCCTTATGTAACATCATCTAGCCCCACCTCCGGCGGCGCTTGCACCGGCACAGGGATTCCCCCGACTAAAATAGATAACGTAGTAGGCATAGTTAAAGCTTATACTACAAGAGTCGGCTTCGGCCCTTTTCCCACCGAACTAATTAACGATGAAGGAGAAAAATTAAGAAAAATAGGAGCGGAATATGGTGCAACTACCGGACGTCCTAGAAGATGCGGATGGTTTGATGCATTCTTAGTCGGTTACTCGGCTATGATAAACGGTATTGATTCCGTTGCAGTTACAAAGCTTGATGTTTTAAGCGGCTTTGAAAATATAAAAGTATGTGTAGGATATGAATTAAACGGAAAGCTGTTAAAATCATTTCCAACAGATGTTGAACGTCTTTCTTCCGTTAAACCTGTTTATGAAATTTTACCCGGATGGAACAGTGATATTTCAAAATGTTTATCTTATTCGGAACTGCCTAATAAAACTAAAGATTATTTAAACTTTATTTCTGAGAAATCCGGGATAAAAATTAAAATTGTATCTGTTGGACCAAAACGTCAACAAACTTTTTTTGTTGAGTAACCCTGAGAATGGGGAGATTTTCAGTTTAATCTTTCATAATTTTCCAAAAATTACCGATTGATTTTTATTTCAATTAGTGTAATCTAAGTGATATTTCAGATTTTAAAATTAAATGGCAGTTAAATATTAGGAATTTAATATATGAAAATGTCCGGCGGTCCTGCCTCATTAAACATTAAAATAGCATTACTTATAATAGCAATTTTGATAGCTGGTGGAACTTTATATTACACACAAAACCTAGTTAATAAGCTTCAATCAACCGAACGGAAAATAGTTCAACTGTATGCCAAAGGTTTAGAATATTTAGCAAATACTACAAGATCTGACGTTGACATCACCTTCCTTTTTGAAAATATATTGAAACCAATTGATTTCCCTTTAATAAATACCGGTCCCGACAATAAAGTTAAATTCGATAATAAATATGATATTAAAAATGTTAAAAATATTCCTTATGATACTTCATTAACAAACACCCAACTGGAAAAATTCTTTAATGATAAAATTACAGAAATGGATAAAGAGCATAAGCCAATAGCAGTAACATATAAGGATACTGTCGTTCTTCAAAGAATTCATTATGGAGATTCGGAATTAATAAATCAGCTTAAATATTACCCGTATTTGCAAATACTTATTGCAGGGCTCTTTATAATACTCGGTTATATCGGCTTTAGTAATATTAAAAGAAGCGAACAAAGCAACATTTGGGTGGGAATGGCTAAAGAAACTGCTCATCAATTCGGAACGCCGATATCAAGCTTAATGGGATGGCTTGAAATGCTTAAAATTAACTTCAAGGATCCTGATAAAGTTGTAGATATTACGGAAGAAATTAATAATGACGTTGAAAAATTAAGTAAGATAACTTACCGTTTCTCCAAAATTGGCGCTTCGCCTGAACTAAAAGAATTAATAGTCTATGATGAAATAAAAAAAGTTGTTGATTATTTCCAAAGACGGCTGCCTCAAACCGGTAGAAGTGTAGAATTGACAATTGATGGTGACAGAGAATCTAAGACTAAGCTTAATTCCGAATTGTTTGAATGGGTTATTGAGAACTTAATTAAAAACTCCTTGGATGCCATGGATCAAAAACAAGGAAGCATAAAAATAGATGTAAAAAGTGAGCATAACAATATAGAAATTGAAGTATCCGATACCGGCAAAGGAATAGATTTAAAAAGGAGAAAAGATGTTTTCAGGCCTGGTTACAGCACAAAAAGAAGGGGCTGGGGATTGGGATTAAGTTTATCTAAAAGAATAATTGAAACTTATCATCAAGGCAAAATATATGTTAAATCTTCAATCCCCGGTGAAGGAACAACTTTTAAAATAATATTGAGGAAGGGTTAACTCATCTCAAGCATTTTTTCTATAGGTATCAATGCTTGCTTTAAAACAAATTCATTCAACTGAATTTCCGGTTTTTTATCTCTCATGCAAAGATATAATTTTTCAAGCGTATTAAGTTTCATATAAGGACATTCATTACAATTACAATTTTTTTCCGGTGGAGCGGCAATAAATTTTTTATTCGGTGCAAATTTTTCCATTTGATGAAGAATACCAGCTTCGGTTGCAACAATGTATACGAAAGCAGAATCTTCCTGAACATACTTTAATAATTTTGTTGTTGAGCCGATAAAATCAGATCTTCTTAAAATAACTTCTTCACATTCAGGATGGGCTATTATTTTAGCTTCTGGATTTTGAATTTTTAAATCAATTATTTTCCTTTCACTGAACGTCTCATGAACGATGCAGGAGCCGTCCCATAAAAGCATTTCTCTTCCGGTCTTTTTTATTAAATACTTGCCGAGATTTCTATCAGGAGAAAAAATAATTTGCCGGGTACGAGGAATTTGGTTTATAATTTTTTCTGCATTACTTGAAGTGCAAATTATATCACTTAATGCTTTTACTTCTGCACTACAGTTTATATAAGTTATTGCAATATGGTCAGGGTGCTTCTTTCTAAAAGCACTGAATGTAGATGATGGACAACTATCGGCTAGAGAACATCCTGCTTCTAAATCAGGCAGCAAAACCAATTTGTTAGGATTTAATATCTTAGCCGTTTCAGCCATAAAATGAACACCTGCAAATACTATAACGTCTGCATCTGTGGATTTGGCTTTTCTAGCTAGTTCCAGACTATCGCCAATAAAATCTGCAATATCCTGAACTTCCGAATTTTGATAATAATGTGCTAAAATAACAGCATTTAATTTTTTTTTCAGTTTTATTATTTCTTCTTCTAAGTCAATGTCCAGTTCTAAATTAGATTTGTTCATAATTTATTTCTCAAAAAAATATTTTAAATAAAATTTTTATATCATAAAAAGTGTATCAAAATAGATCTTTATTAATGACAATCTTGAAATAAAACAAGCACAAATTAAAATTCATTCCAAAATTAAACTATTTTAAATGGCATTGAAGTTGGGCAATAATGCTTGAAATAGATAAATACTTTAAGCAACCCTTCTAAATAAATTCAATCATAAAGTTGACGGGTTTAATCCTTCAAAGCCCGTCAACTCCTCTCTAATTTAACAAAAATTTTTATTCAAAATTATTTATGCAATCACAGAATTTTTATTCTTTTTTACTAATCGGGAAATATGTAAATGTACAAGTAATATTTACATGTAATTTTTATTTTGAATGTCAAAATGCTTAAAAATCGCTAGAATACGCAATATATTTAGCTGGCATGTCAGTTGCTGCTAATAAGCTGAAAATAGAAAATAGTTTTAAGCATAACATCCCTCCACAAGAATGTCACTCAGAAACTGCCGGATTTATCCCTCGAATCCGGCAGTTTTATTTTAAAGTAGTTTATGATAAAGTAAAATTGTAAAACTGAAAAATCAAAAAGTGAATTTAATTATACCTAAAAATCATTTATTGGCTAAAATCAATTTGTCCATTTCTCTAATGGAGTAAAAGAAATCATTTTTGTTTGCTTCGACATCTAATAAAAGCTCACCTACTTTGGAAAGCAGAACAAACTTTATTTTACCGTTTCTATTTTTCTTATCATGAAGCATAATGTTGTAAAGATTTTCCTTATTTAATCCGTAAAATTTGGAAGGAAGGTTAACTCTAAGAGGAAGTTCTAAAAAATTTTTTAGGCCGAAATTGGACAGAAATCCCAGTTTGTTGGATAATATTAAAGCACAAATTATTCCAGCTATAACGGCTTCTCCGTGCTTTATAGAAAAATTTAACTCAGTCTCAAATGAATGCGCAAAAGTATGACCTAAATTAAGGATCTTTCTTAATCCGGTTTCTTTTTCGTCTTGGGAAACCACTGCAGCCTTAATCTTATCTGAACCTACTATTGTCTTAATGAGAGTTTTTTTGTCTAAAAGTAATATATTTTCCAGCTCTTTTGTTATGAAATTGAAGAAATTTAAATCGGATAAATAGGCATATTTAATAACTTCGCCTACGCCGGAAGTAATTTCGGATTTAGGTAAGGTAAAAAGAAAATTTGTATCAATTAAAACAAATTTAGGTTGATAGAATGAGCCAATCATATTCTTTTTTTTGTCAAAGTTAATACCTGTTTTTCCTCCTATTGAACTGTCGACCATAGCCAACAGTGTGGTTGGTACATGTATTATTTGAATTCCTCTCATATAAGTCGCTGCTGCAAATCCAGCTAAATCCCCAGTTACCCCTCCTCCAACTGCAATTATTAAGCTGTCTCTGCCGTAATTATTTTTTAAGAGAAAGGAATAAATTTTATTTAACTCCCTGTATGATTTTATATTTTCACCTGAATTTAATAAGTAAAAATTCTTTTTAATATTATAACTTTTAAATGCTGAAAAAATTTTCTTATTATGAAATTCATAAACGTTTTTATCTATTATAACCAATATATTTTTATATAAATTTAAATTACTGATTAAATCATAAATCTTTGAGAATGTATTCTCTCCGACATAAATCGGATAACTAGATTCTTTTAGAAATACATTAATTTTATTCAACTCAGCTTCCTCTAAAGTTTATTTAAGAATTAATTAGTTTAGCTATTCTGTCTACTATCAATCCTATGGAAAATTTTTCCGTATCTATTATAAAATCAGCTTGTTCATAAAACTCTATTCTGGTATCCATTAATTTAGAAACTTTACTTATAAATTCATTTTTATTTAAGTTGATTGTCCCATTCAAGTTCAGTACCGGTCTGTCTCTCTTAAAACGAATCCTTTCATAAACTATACCTGGAGAAGCTTTTAAGTATATTAGTTTACCGGCTTTTTTTATAGAATTTAAATTTTCCGCATCAACAATCGTCCCTCCCCCGAGTGAAATTATAACTTTCTCTTTATTTAATAATTCATTTAAGGTCTCTTTTTCTGCCTGTCTAAAATATTTCTCTCCGAACTTTTCAAAAATTTCCGACACTCTCATACCAATTTTACCTTCGATTAATTTATCAAGGTCATAAAAATCCCAACCGATTGTATTGGCTAAAATAGGACCTATAGTACTCTTGCCTGAACCCATAAATCCCGTTAAGAATAATCTTTTATTTTTCATAATTCTTTAATAAAATTATTAAATCAGGATTAAAAATAAACGAATGTTTTTGTAAAGCCAAGGTACGATGATGCTTTTTATTCTGAACATTTAAAATGAATAAGCAGCACCGATTACAAAAGTTACCCCATTAACATTTATTTTAGATATAAATGAATCTTGAGCTAATTTTATAATGTTTCCGTTATAATTTACAATATTACTATTATATACATTATTGACTGTAAATTGAGGATCTCTAAATTTCATAGCACTTCGAATACTAAATTGATTATTAATTAAATAGTCCATAGAAATCGAAACTTGAATGCCGTAGGCAATATGGGTTTCGCTACTTTTTATATCTGCATTACCAAAATTCCTAGTTTGTTTACCATAATAATAAGCTCCGCCGCCTCCCATCAGAAATTTAAAGTTATCCGTTGAAAACGGGAGTAAGTAGTATAAAGATAATTCAATTGGGATCATTATAAAACCATCTTTAACTTCAACAGATACTGTTTTATCATTTGAAAAAGCCGTTAAATTGTTTCCGTATTCTGATTTTGCCATATATTCGGTATTAAATCCAATTATTATATCATCACTTAATCTGTAGCGAAAAAATATGCCCGGATTTATAATATCCGACAAAGGGAATGATGTATTTCTTAAGTAAGCATCCGATGAGTTTGGGTAGAGATATATTTGTGCAGAAGTAGTATAAACTCCGTTTACTCCAAACATAAATCTATTTCCGTTATATTGACCGAAAGTTACTGCTGTATACAAAATAAAAAATACGATTAAAAATTTTTGTATCATTAAAATAAATTATTGAAGTAATAATTTAATATATATTTAAAAATTAAAACCCCCAACCATTGTATGATTGAGGGCATTTTAATTGAATTTTATTATATATTATTCACCAAAAAATTGGCTTCTGTGGTCAACAATGTCTGCATTCTTTTTAAGGTTAGCGAGCCACTCGTTAAAGAAAGCACTCTTCTTTTCTTGTAGGAGATTATTCATAATAGTATTTTTTTGAACTGCAAATGATTTTGCATTAAACGGAGTTCTAGTCAACACTTTAATTAGATAGTACCCTTTCTCGCCTTTTACCGGATTTGAAACTTGATTTAGAGGCAACTTAATAGAATTAGCAATAAAATTATAATCCAAACCTACACCAGGAATCGAACTTGAAACGGAAAATTCTCCGGTTTGCTTTACTATTGCTTTTGGATCAATTGAAAAAGTTTTAGTTAAATCTTCACCGATTTTACTTTTAATGCTTTCGGCTTTTTGTAAAGCTAATTCATACCTTTTTTCTATTATAACAAGAGGCTTAACCAAATTTTTAACTGCATCGAACGGTTTTACACTTTCATGTATTACTTCAGAAACTTGAGCAACAACATAACCGCTGTTGGTTCTGATGGGATCACTAATTGAATTTAAATCATTATCAAATGCAAAATTTATTATTTTATTACTAACTCCTATTCCCGGTATATAATATGCATCCTTAGTAAAAGTCGGAGTTTCCATATAATGATAATTCATCAACTTTGCTTCTTTAATAAATGCATCTTTGTTAGCTATATAAGAAAAATCTTTAGCATTACTTAATAATTGGTCTTCTGTGGCAGTAGATGTTTTAATAGGATTTACAATTTGTTCAACAATAAATTTTTCATCTGTTCTGCCTGTTACCTTTATAATATGATATCCGTAATTCGTTTTAATCGGTTTTTGAACGACGCCAACCTTCCCGCTGAAAGCTGCCTTTTCAAATTTAGGCACCATCTGACCTTTACCAAACCAGCCTAAATTTCCTCCACGTTTTGCACTTCCGGGATCTTTGGAGTATTCTTTAGCCATTTCGGAAAAGCTTGCACCTTTCTGAATTTGATCATAAATCTTCATAGCTTCGGCATAGTTTTTAGCATCATCGCCGTACTGATTAATTAAAATATGAGAGGCCTTAACAACGGTTTCTTTTGACGGAACTGTTCCTAGAAAATGGATTAGATTATAACCCTGCCTTGATAATACCGGGCCGATTATGGTTCCGGGTTTTGCATTTAAAAGCCCTTCAGCAGCAGCAGGCGTGAAAGACGATATTGATAAAGTGTCCTTAGAATACGGAATCGAAGAGTATGTATTAACCAGGGTTTTAAAACTTGTTGTATCAACTTTAGTTTGGTTCAAAATACTCTCTAAAGTTAATTTAACATTTTGTGAATCATCCCCCGATGGAACAAACGGGAACATAACGTATCTAATTTTTCTTTGAGCTTTTATTCCATATTGATCAAGATGGGAATTATAATAATTCTTCAAATCATTGTCGGAAACTTTAATTAATGAATCCGGGAATTCGTTTAAACTAATTAATGCATACTGGTCATTTATTTTAGTAGTCTGATCAATAAACTTTCTTTTAACTTCGGCATCACTAATTGTCAGCGAAACTAAAAGCATACTCTGTAATTTTTGATTCAATTGAGCCTGTCTTAAATATTCTTCATAACTTAATAAAGCTTTAGAATTCTGAGGATTATAAAGAGCACTGATATATTGATCTCTGTTAAATTTTCCTGTAGAGTCTATAAAATTTCTTTTTATAGCTTCGGGAGGATTTGGACCTAAAAGTATATTTCTTATTTCCTGATCCGAAACTGTAATTCCATATTTTTTAATTTGTTGTTCCAAGAGAGTTTGGGTTACTATAGCATCCCATACCTGGTTCCTAAATTGAAAGCTGTCCTCATCAGGAACATCTCTCCCTTTTTGTTGTTTTAGATTTTCTCTTTCAGTATCAAGAGCCTTCATAAAATCTTTATATGTTATCTTTTCTCCATTTATAGATCCAACATTGTCAGTTCGTGCTCCAAAAATTTCCATAACGTTTGAACCTGAGATAATCATAAAAAGCACCATTATAACGCCGAATCCTATTATTAAAACAGGGGCTAAACTTCTCATTTTGGCCATCATAGCCATAGCGTATTAAACTCCAGAATTTTATTAAAAATTTTAAGAAATCAAAAATAGACACATACACCTAAAAAAGCAATGATTTTTCAATAGTATACTCCATAATTAACTATTGTTTTAATTATAGGAAAATATGCCTAAACTCACATTGTTAAATATTTACAGACTTCTTAATATGGCTTGATTTATGCTTAATCAATGCCCTATTTAACTTTATCTATATTAAGCTTATAAATAAAATGGACTTACAAAGTTTGACTTTCAACATCTTCCAATATATATTTCATCTCAATCTATTAATAATGAGGGATAAAAATGCAAGAAAATAATGATTTTCTTAAATATGTACCAATTTTTTCCGATTTAGATGACAATACCCTGGAACAGATTTCAAGATTAGGTATTAGAAAGTCTTTTATAAAAGACTCAGTTGTGCTTTTTGAACATGAGACTGGATCTGCATTATTTGTAATTATAAACGGTAAAGTAAAAGTTTCAAGAGTAAGCGACGATGGTAAAGAAGTAATTTTAACTATTCTTAGCGAATCAGATTTCTTCGGTGAAATGGCAATATTAGACGGTTTGGCCCGTTCAGCTAATGTAACTGCAATGGAAGATTCAGAATTATTTATAATTCAAAGAAGTGAATTTTTAGATTTGTTGCACAGTCATCCCGAAATTGCAGTTGCCTTGCTTCAAGAATTGACTCAGAGATTAAGAGCTGCCGATATGAAGATAAAATCCTTGTCTTTAAAAGATGCGGAAGGAAAGGTAGCTACAGTTATTCTTCAATTGGCGGATGATATCGGAAAAATAAAACAGGGAACTGTTGAAATTGAAAAATTACCATTTCAACACGACTTGGCAAATATGGCAGGAACTTCTAGAGAAACTATCTCGAGGACTTTGCATTCATTTGCTAAAAAAGGTATGGTGGAACTGGATGGTTCCCGTTTAAGAATTATCGATTATGAAAAGTTTAAAGAATTATTCAGTTAACAAATAAGAACAGTATATGAATGGGAAAGTAGATTTACACACTCATACAACGTTCTCGGATGGTTTCTACTCTCCTGAAGAACTAATCAAAAAAGCCAAGAACGCCGGCATTGATGTTTTAGGTATCTCCGATCATGATAATATTGCGGCAATCAAACAAGCAACTGAGTTAGGCAAAAAAATTGGGATCGATGTTATCCCAGGAGTTGAAATTAGTTCCGATATTAAGGATAGGGAAATCCATATCCTTGGATATTTTTTTGAACTTGACAATAGCGAACTTGAAAGATATTTGGTTTTCTTCCGGGAAGAAAGATTAAAGCGCGCTGAAAGAATTGTTGATAAACTCAAATCTCTAGGTCTATATCTTTCTATTAACGATGTTTTGGATAAAGCGAAAAACAGTGCAGTTGGGAGGCCGCATATTGCTCAAGCAATGTTTGAAAAGGGTTTAGTCTCTTCATATTTTGAAGCATTTAACAAATATATTGGAAACGGATGCCCGGCTTATGAAAGGAAAGTACATCTGTCCCCACAGAGTGCATTTAAAATTATAAATGACGCCGGAGGTTTAAGTTTTATAGCTCATCCGGGATTTATGCCGGAATCTTTGTTAAAAGAATTAATAACTGCCGGGGTGGATGGTATTGAAGTAATCCACCCATCACATTCATCTCAACAAATTAGATTTTACAGAGGAATTGTGAACGAATATTTTTTATTGGAATCCGGCGGTTCGGATTTTCACGGTGGAGAAAGGGAAGATGATAATAATCTGGGAAAATATTTTGTTAATGTTTCTATTGTAGAAGCTATGCAACAACGATTACTAAAAAATTCAGCTTAGATTTTTAAATAATTTAATAAAGAGAATCATGAACATTATTGAGGGAAATTTTTCATGCGATAATTCAAAATTTGCTATTATAGTAAGCAGATTTAATGAATTTATCGGACAGAAATTATTAGAAGGCGCGTTAGATTGTCTTAAAAAACATAATTGCCCTGAAGAAAACATTAATTTAATAAAGGTACCAGGAGCTTTTGAAATTCCTATTACTGCTGCAATAGCAGCTGAAAAAGGAAAATATGATGCTATTATTTGTTTAGGAGCCGTAATAAGAGGCGCTACCCCCCACTTTGGCTATGTAGCCGGCTCAACAAGCAAAGGGATTGCTGAAGTCTCATTAAAATATAAAATACCAATAGCATTTGGAGTACTAACAACAGATACGATAGAACAAGCGATAGAAAGATCTGGAACAAAATCGGGAAATAAGGGCTGGGATGCTGCATTAACTGCAATTGAAATGGTGGATCTTCTAAAAAAACTTTAAACCCTATTTGATCTTTTCAAACTTATTACCATTATAATACAGCTGCGTTAAATGTAAATTGTGCGGTTTCAATTTGACAACGGCTATAGACTGTGGTTCATTGTATTTAATATAAGTACTTATATTAAATACTACATTATTATTACTATATGAAATAAATTCCTTTTCAATTATAGCTTCCGATTTACCTCCTATCGGAAGAAATCTTCCACCGTATAAATGAAAAATATAAACCGAATCTGAATTTTGCTTAAATAATATCTTGCTTGTATCGCTTAATAATTCTGCTCTTAAAGGAGAAAATATTTCTAAATCCCTATCATTTAAAATCCATTGAATGGATTGTTGTACCCCGAGTTTCATCATAGGAATTCTATTTAATTTATCAGGTACACACCAGACAAAAACCGAATCGGTTTTAATTTCACTTTTTATCTTCTGCAGACTAATTAAAGATTTATTAAGCTTATTGCCTGCTGCTACCCATTGCTGCATTAATATAAAGTCATATATTATTAAAAAAATAAAAATAGGGACAATAATAATTTTCAAAACTTTCGTGTAATTTAATTTTTCCCAATAAAATTCTAAAATGCATGCTAATGACCATACTAATCCTATAGAAGCTGTAAAGACATACCAGCGCATAAGCTTTGGAAGGGCAGGAATAATAAAAATAGTAAACCAGGCTAAACCGCCTAGGAAAAGATTTTTTTTCTCTTTGCTTAATTGTTTAAAGGCATAAAGGATAAAATATATCAACAGAATCAAGGTTAATGACAATGGAATTACAACAAGCCAATTGTGTAAATTATGATTAACAAATTCCAAGGCTTTAGGCGGCAAAAAAGCTAACGGTATATATATAAAATAATTTTCAATCCAGGTTATCGGACCACTATTATGGAAGTTGGGTGAATTAAACGGTGAACCTCCGATTACAATAAATCTATATAATATGACGAGGCATAAAACACCAAAAGCCATAAAAATATGTTTTACTATTTCTTTAAACTTTATTTTTACCATTCCCCTTCTTATAATGTATACAATCAATGGAATTAAAAAACCTATAAAAGCTAGTTCTTTTACCAGAAGTGAAGCTGTAAAAAAACATAGGAAATAAATTAAGTATTTTTTTGAATTAGTTTGCTTTTCAATTAAAAAATAATAGCTGATAAAGCTTAACAATAACAATACAGCAAGCAAGGATTCCCCTTGATCGGCAATCCATGCAATTTGAAATTCATGCGAAGGAAGGATAGCAAAGAAAACAGTTAATAAAAGCGATAATTTTGTATTTAGATTAATTTTAATACCAGCATACAAAATTATTATGCAACAAAATGTGTAAAGTAAAAGGCTTACAAATCTAAAAGGGAATGGCTCAAATCCCGTAATTAAAAGAATAGCCGGGTGTATTACATTACCTAGAGGTCTCCAATAATAATATGAAACATCCGGTGTCCAAAAAGGTTTGAAAATTGATAAAAAAGATTTACCGGAATTATAGCTTAAAATTTGATAATCATCATTAATAAAGGGTATGTATAAAGCCGGGAACCATGAAATAAATACGGCCCCTGCAATAATAATATATTTAGAAAATGTTTTAGTATTTATCGAATCAAAATTATTATTTTTCACAAAGCTTAAGTATTATTTATTTGGAGAACTTAAATTAAGAATTTTAGAATAACCTTTATTCTTCAAAATTCACAAAAATTTTTGTTTTTACACTTTTTGATTAAAAAAAATATATTAAATTTAAGAAGTAAGATTTTAGAAAAAAAATTATATTATCAACTATCCTTTCAAGAGGTAGAAAATAAGATACTTTATACTATTTCGAACCGGAAAATAAATAAATTAAAAGGCTTTTTAATGAAATACCTACTATGTATCTTATTTTATTACCTAATCAATATTCCAACTTACGCTCAACAAGCAACCAACTGGCAAAATTATACTGATATGAAAAATGTTCAGGCAGTTTTTCCAGTTTCAGGAGAAATTTGGGCTGCAACAAGCGGCGGAGGATTTGTATATAATTATAATTCAAATTCCTTCAAAACTCTGCATAGAGCCGACGGAATGACCGGACAAAATCTGACGGCTGTAACTGTAGATAAATACGGCAAAATTTGGTTTGGAAGTTCTGACGGTGCAATTGATATTTATGATCCCTCAAATAACTCTGTGAAATCTATCCTTGACATTTATATTTCCGATAAAGCTTCAAAACAAATAAATGAACTGACCGCATCTGGTGATACTATTATAGCTTCTACAGATTATGGAATATCACTAATTAACACTAACAATTTAACTTTTTACGACACATTTTTTAGGTTCGGAAATTTCTCTTCAAACATCCAAGTTAATAATGTAATAAAGTCTAATTTACTATATGCATCTACAGTATCCGGAGTGGCTATACAAAAAAAAGGTACAACAAATTTATCTGCACCGGAATCATGGAATGTTTATTCATCTGCCGATGGATTGCCGTCAAATAATATAAACAGAATTATATTATTTAATAACTCTTTAATTGCTGCAACAGATAAAGGATTGGCAACTTTAGTAGATACAAGTTGGCAGACATATATTCCATCTCTTAGCGGCAATAACATTAACGATTTATTAACAGTTGGTGATACATTATATATACTCACAAACAACAATGCAATTTATGCTTATTCTAATAATAACTTAAATGAAAAATATAATTTGTCATTGCCTGCAACGAAAATCGTATATTCAAGTTCACTTGGGCTGTTGGCAGCAACCTCAAATGGTATATTAAAGCTAAGTAATGCTTCCGGAAATGATTTTATATACCCTAACGGTCCTGAAACAAATCAATTCCCCTCAATGGCAGTTGATAACAATGGTGTTTTATGGTGCGGAAGCGGATCCGATCAAACAGGGCAGGGATTTTATAAATTTGACGGACATACATGGACTAATTATTCAACCTCAACCGACACTAATTTACTTTCCAATTTCTTTTTTGTTGTCTATGCAGCTCCCGATAATTCAGTTGACCTTGGTAGCTGGGGCCGGGGATATATTAATATAAAAGATAATAATATTTCAAATTATTATATAAATAATACCGGTATGAAAGGAACAAATGATAACACGGATGCTAGTTTTTTAGTAATTACAGGATTTGCAGCCGATTCAAAAAATAATTTGTGGGTATTAAATTTCGGAAGCGTTGATGAGAAGCCGTTAAATATGGTAACACCTGACGATACTTGGTATTATTATTCTATGCCTGCAGCACCTCAACAATATGTAAAGGGATATTTAAATCTTACAATTGATCAATATGATACAAAATGGTTCACCAATAATACTCTTAAACCGGGTCTTTATTACTACAATGAGAACAAAACTTACAATGATTTGAGCGATGATAGCTACGGTTATTTGTCTACTTCAAACGGATTGAATACAAATACTATTAATTCTTTAGTCGTGGATCTAAGAGGAGACCTTTGGGTCGGCACCAGCTTAGGTGTAAATATAATTTCCAATACAGATGCGGTATTAAATGGCAGTGGTTCACAATTATCCATTTCAAGTGTTTTTACTTTACGCCAGCAGTCAATCAACTGCATAGCAGTAGATCCTATAAATGATAAATGGATTGGAACAAATCAAGGTTTGCTTCTAGTGAACTCGGATGGATCAAGTTTATTGGCATCTTACAATACTCAAAATAGTCCATTGTTAAGTGATATAATTACCAGCATTGCTGTTGATAAAAATACCGGAACTGTCTATGTAGGTACAAATAACGGATTAACTTCATTTCAAACTCCGGCAATTCAACCTCAGGCTAGTTTTACAAAATTGTTTATGTATCCAAGTCCGTTTGTTCTTAAAAACGGTGTTAACAAATTAACTATTGACGGCTTAATTAAAGATTCTCAAATAAAAATAATTTCTATTACGGGAAAATTAATTAAAGAATTTGCTTCACCCGGAGGTAAAATTGCTTATTGGGATGGAACAGACACAAATGGAAATTTAGTTAACTCAGGTATTTATTTAGTTGTCGCTTATGATGCTGACGGTAATAATGTTTTTACGGGAAAAATTGCTGTACTGCATCAATAATTTTAAAAAGAAAAGTTTTTTATTTTAATTAAGTTAAGATTTAAATTGAATAGCCTTAATGATAGACCTCTCTAATATTTCTCTGCAATTTAACGGAAAGTATCTATTCCAAAATATAAACTATAAAATAAATTCCGGAGATAAAATTTCCTTAGTCGGCGCTAACGGAAGCGGTAAGACCTCATTATTAAGAATAATTGCAAACGAACTGCATCCTGAGTCCGGTAAAGTTATTAAACAAAAAGGGATTAATTTAGGCTATTTGCCTCAAGAACATGTTACACATTCAGGCAAAACTTTAATAGGTGAAGCATCTTCGGCACTCACAACTATAATTTCACTTCAAGAAAAAGAGGCATATTTAACCAATGAATTAAGTAAAACAAATCTTAGCAAAGAAGATAATTCTGATCTGATAAATCAATTAGGCGAAGTTCATCATCGCTTGGAAGAATTAGATTCATATAGTGCAGCTTCAAGAATTGAAAAGATTTTACTCGGCTTGGGATTTGAAGAGAATGATTTTGAAAGATTGACGGATGAATTTTCCGGCGGCTGGCAAATGCGAATTGCACTTGCTAAAATTTTAATTTCACAAAATGATCTTCTCTTGATGGATGAACCTACGAATCATCTAGACATTGATTCCTTGGAATGGTTAATGGGATTCTTGAAAGGTTATTCAGGAGCTTTATTAATTGTTTCCCATGATAAGCGATTTATAAATTCAGTAACAAAAAAAACACTGGAGATTTTTCAAGGTAAATTCAATACTTTTAACGGTGATTATGATTCTTACCTAAAATTTAAAGAAGAAAGAGACCGGCTTTCAATAAATCAATATCTTCAACAGCAGAAGAAAATTAAGGAAACTGAAAAATTTATAGAAAGATTCAGATATAAAGCAACCAAAGCAAGGCAAGTGCAAAGCAGAATAAAACATCTTGAGAAAATTAATCTTGAAGAATTGCCCGAATTTAAAGAAGATTTGAACATTAAATTTCCTACTCCTCCACCCAGCGGCAAGATAAATATTATTCTAAAATCAATTGCAAAATCTTACGGTGAAAAACAAATCTTTAGAAATCTGGATTTTCAGGTGGATAGAAGTGAAAAAATAGCTTTTATAGGGCCGAATGGCGCCGGTAAATCTACCCTTGCGAAAATTATTGCAGGTGAAACATCAATAAATGAGGGTGAACGCATAATCGGGCACAATACAATAATTTCATATTATGCTCAGGATGTAGCCGACAATTTGAACCCTGATCTTGATATTTTAGAAACCGTCGATAATATTGCGGAAGAAAAAAACATTGGCCAGCTTCGTTCGCTGCTAGGATCATTTTTATTTAGCGGTGACGACGTTTTTAAAAAAATTACGGTGCTTTCCGGGGGGGAAAAAAGCAGAGTTGCATTGGCAAAAATTTTATTAACAAAATCGAATTTTATAATTCTTGATGAACCCACTAATCACCTTGATATTTCTTCAAAAACTGTTTTGCAAAAAGCTTTAATCGATTTTCCAGGTTCATTGGTACTTGTATCTCATGATGTTGAATTTTTATCTCCTATTGTAAATAAAGTTGTAGAAATAAGAAAAGGTCAATTAAAAATATTCCATGGAGGAATTGAATACTATCTTGCGAAAAGAGAACAGTTATTTGTAGAACAAGGAGAAGAAAATCAGACCAAATTTTCAGAAGCGGAATCAGTTTCAAAAAAAGATCAAAAAAGAATTGAAGCGGGGTTAAGACAAAAAAAATACGATGCCTCAAAAGACATTATAAAAAAAATTAATGAGCTTGAGATAAAAATTGAGAGTCTGGAAAAAAGAGAAAAAGAGCTGGAAAAAATCTTAGCCGACCAAAAGACATATATAAATCAGGAAATAGCCAGGGATAGAGCTATTGAATTTAAAGAAGTCAAAAAAATAATTGAAGAAACAATTTCCGAATGGGGAAAGCTTTCCGAAAGGCTGATGTTAATAGAGAAACAATTTAGTTAAACTTTTACGTTCAAGAATTCTTCTGCAAGTGCAATTCCGCCGAAAAGCGCAGCATCATCACCAAGTTTACTTGCAATGATTTTTATCCCTTTAGAAGCATCGTTAAGGACATATTCCTTAAATGAGGCTTTTATCCTCGGAATCATAAAATGATCCAAGGCTTCAACTAGACCGCCTCCCAAAACAATCAGATCAAAGTTCATTAGATTTGTTAAGTTAGCTACAACCATACCGATTGTTGAACATGCACCTGCGATATGTTTAATTACTAATTTGTCATTAGCTTTAATTGCTTGTGCCAGCATTCTGCTCTTTATGGGTTTTTTAGGAGACTTAAATTTATTAAGAATAGTTTTTTTCTTTGATTTCATTTCCTTTTCTATTGCTTTTACAATAGCGCTACGGCTTGCAACAGCTTCAAAACACCCTTTGTTTCCGCATCCGCAAACCGGCCCGTTCTTTTTTAAAATAATATGACCAATTTCGCCAGCCACATAATTTGATCCGCGGTAAATTTTCCCATCGATTATTAACGCACCTCCTATCCCCGTACCAATGAAAATTACCATTGCGTTTTTTGCATTCTTTGCCACACCGAATTTTTGAATGCCAAGGGCTCCAAGATTGACATCATTCTCAATTAAAACCGGTATCGATATTTTTTCCTGAAGCTTTTCTTTTAACGGAAAATTATGGAGGCCGATGTTGGGAGCTAATCCCACAACTCCCGTATAAGGATTTAGTGCACCCGGAATACCTAAACTTACAGCTTTAATATCGGTAATTTTCAATTTAGCATTTGATATTAAATCAAAGACAATCTCTGTTAAAATTTTAATATAAGATTTCTGATTTAAATTCGGGTTGGTCGGCCTTTTAATTTTCGCTTTAATCCCCTCCTTGGAGTTAATAACCGCAGCTAAAATTTTTGTACCGCCCATATCAATGCTTATTATATTTTTTTTACCCAGAATGTCCTCCAAATTTATATTTAAAATCCTGCAAGAATTTATTTAAACTTTAAATAAAATTTAAATAATATTAAGTAATTATCGAAATTAAACCTTTTAAGAATTAGGCATTTTGTTTTAGATTTTTTGATCAATATAAATACAAAACTAGTTATATTGTTTTATTTATCCGGGAAATGCTTTAATGAGATAAAGATATTTACCGTTAGGATTTAGTTCGGTTACAAATAAGTTTATTCAATATTACTATATTAAATTAAAATATTATTAAAATTGTTTGTAAGACTCTTATTCAATAATTTTAAGGATGCAAAAAGTAAAGCCATTAAAAAGATTCGGCCAGAATTACATAATAGATAGTAATATTATTTACAAGATAATTTCCGAAATTTCACCTCAAGTTAATGATAATATAATTGAAATTGGACCCGGTTTAGGTGCCTTAACAGATAAGTTATTGGAAAAGATCGGGCATTTTATTTCGATAGAGATTGACCGGAGGGTAATTAACATTCTTTATGAAAAATATCCCCAATTAAATTTAATTAACGCTGATTTCTTAAAACTAGATTTATCGGAATTATTAATAGACAAAAACGGCAAGCTGAGAATTGTAGGGAATATCCCCTATAATCTAACCTCCCCTATCCTTTTTAAGATGATCGAATCAAATGAAATAATTAATGACTCGGTTCTAATGATTCAATTGGAAGTTGCTAAAAGGATTACAGCAAAAAAAGGGACTAAGGATTACGGAATATTAGCAGTTCTAATTCAGCACTTTGCAGATATTAAACTTAGTTTTAAAGTGTCGCCTAATGTATTTCACCCCAAACCTAAGGTATATTCTGCAGTTATTCATCTTTGGTTTAAGGAGAACAGTTTAAGGGGGGAAGAAAAGGAATTTTTCATTAAAATAGTAAAGGCTTCATTCGGAAATAGGAGAAAAACTTTAAAAAATTCATTAAGTAATAGTATATTTAGCAACGTAAATTTTTTAGATTCAGGAATTGACTTGACTCTCCGGGCAGAACAACTTGATGTGGAAGATTTTGTCAGACTTACAAAATTTACCCTCGCAAACAATCGGCAAAGTTTACTAAATAAATAAAATTCAAAATAACGGCTACATTTAACAGATGGACATATTAAAATCTTTTTTGATCAAATTAAAAGCTTACGATTTGGTAGTTGTTGTTTTCTATATCTTCCTTACAATTTTAAATATAATTTTTCATAATGATGTAAATCATTGGCTTTTATGGTCTTCAATAAATATTGTAATTATCTTATTAACTTTTTTAATAGCATTTTTTGAAAATAAATATAACAATAAATTCTGGCGTGTTGTTCACTATTGGTATATTGCCCCATTAATTTTGTTAACATTTAAAGAATTATATTTTCAGGTTGAGCCGATAAGGCAGCATGATTACGATTGGTTATTTATTAAAATAGACCACTGGATGTTCGGAACCGATCCGACAAAATTCTTGTTGAAATATTCATTTCCTCTTTTAACGGAACTTCTACAAATTATCTACAGCATGTTTTATCTTTTGCCGATTTTCCTTGCATTGGTTTTATTAAGGAACCGGAGATATATAGCATTGGATTATACGGTTTTTTCAGTAATATACGGTTTTTATTTATCATACCTGGGCTATTTTATACTACCGGGAATCGGACCGCGTTTTACATTACACAATTTTGCCACTTTAAATCAGCAATTGCCCGGATTATTTTTTACAAATTATTTAAGAGATTTTATTGATCTTGGTGAATCTATTCCTCCTGGCACTTTGCATCCGGCTGCAGTTGTGCAGAGAGATGTTTTCCCAAGCGGTCATACTATGATAACTCTAATTGTCATGTATCTTTCCGTAAAATTAAAAAGCAGATCGAGATATTTCTTTGTACCTGTCGGTGCTCTATTAATTTTTGCAACGGTATATTTATGGTATCATTATGTTATAGACTTAATAGGCGGTTTGATATTTATGATATTTGCTATGTGGACGGGTAAATATATCTTTAATTGGTGGGGAAGAATTCATGGAGAAGAAGAATTCGACTATCATAAGTATTAATTAATTATTTGGAAATTATTACTTTTTCTTTTGCAATATTTTAGATATGGAAGATAAAAAGGAACAAGTCCGGCACATATTTGATTCAATAGCTTTTAAATATGATTTCTTAAATCATTTATTGAGTTTTGGAACAGATCATTATTGGAGATATAAATCACTTAAACTTACAGGAATTAATGATCAATCAATACTTCTTGACGTAGCATGCGGAACCGGCGATTTTGCAATTGCTGCAAAAAAAATGGGTGTGAAAAAAATATTTGGCGCCGACTTTTCACACAACATGTTAAAATTATTTAATAAGAAAAGTGAATGGATAGTCGGTAAAAACATCCAAATGGTTGCCGAGAAAATTCCCATTAAAAAAGGAGCAGTTACCAACATAACAGTTGCTTTCGGTGTTCGTAATTTTTATAACCTAATGGAGGGATTTAAATCATTCCATGATGTTTTAAAAAAAGACGGGAAAGCAACTATCTTAGAATTCAGTTTGCCGGCGAATCCTGTATTTAAGTCTTTATATAAATTTTATTTCAAGAAAATTCTGCCGGTAGTAGGCGGATTTATTTCCGGAGACCGGCAAGCATATAACTATCTTCCCCGTTCCGTTGAAGAGTTCGATGAGAAAATAAATCTGCCCGAACTCCTTAAGAATTCGGGCTTTCAAAAAGTCGAAAAGTACAGTCTCACATTCGGTAT
>JBJKQE010000162.1:0-9826 GCA_046705645.1 Ignavibacteriaceae bacterium
ATAAAACATACTGCGGTATAGTAATAAAAATAATTCCTAAAACAATAGTATAGTATGTAGCTATCTTTGCAGTTTCAAAACCATAAATCTTTGCCAGATCAAATTTCTTCGATCCTATATGATTGCCTACAAGCGTTTGTACGGCAATTCCGAATCCGAAACAGGGCAAAAAGGAAATAAACAAAGTGCTTATAACAGCTTGCGAAGCCGCTTGTTCCTTTGTACCGATATAACCGGTAATGGAGATAAATATTAAAAATCCTATTAGAATAAATATATTTTGAAAAGAAACCGGAAGTGATATTTTAAAAATATTTTTGATGATGTTTTTATCTATTTTAAATTTTTTAATGCTTTGGTATTTATGTCTATATGACGGAAGAAGCATAATTATAAAGTAAAAGAAAAAATCAAACACCGTTGCAAGTGAAGAAGCCAAGCCTGCTCCCGCTAAGCCCATCCTTGGCGCTCCCAAAGCACCGAATATTAGAAAATAATTAAATATGATATTTAATAAATTGACTAATATTCCTGAATACATAAATATTTTAGTTTTGCCTATACCAAAAAAGAAACCTCTATAAGAAACTGCCACTAAAAAGAATGGTATGCCCAAAAACCTATAGAATATATACTGACCTGCAAGTTTACCTACAACAGGATCCGCAGCAAAAAAATGAGTAACAGGGTATGAGGCCAGAGTGGCAGCTGACGTCATTATTAGACCGATAATAAATCCAATTATTAAAGAATTATTAAGAACATTTCCGCATGCTTTATAATTTAATGAACCGAAGTTTCTAGCTACCAAAACATGCGTGCCGGTAGCCAAACTTGAAAAAAAGCTGACTAAAGCCCACGTAGCAAGAACACCTATTCCCATAGCTGCCAATGCATAGGTAGCCTCTTCCAATCTTCCAACCATTGCCGCATCAACTAAAGATACCACCATTTGTGTAGAGAGACCCGCTATCGCCGGTAAAGCAATTCTTAATATTTTTTTATAATAACTATCTACAGGTAGTAAATTCATTTAAAAATAAAGAGATGTTATAAAAGATGTTAAAAGATAAATTTTAAGTTTATATAAATCAAAAAAAATCTAATAAGAATGGAAAGACTGTAAAATTCCGGATAAATTCTTTTTAGAGATAAATTCTACATTCTTGTAACTTTAACTCAAAGAGTTTATTTTTGCTGTCGGAAATTAAAATAAAAGTTTTTAATAAATTTATTCTTAATAAATCCGGGGTGTAGCGCAGCCCGGTTAGCGCGCTTCGTTCGGGACGAAGAGGTCCCCGGTTCGAATCCGGGCACCCCGACTTCAAAAAGAAATAGGTATATGGCTCAAAATCATTCATTTGATATTGTTTCTGAAATCGACTTGCAGGAAGCCGATAATGCCGTTAACCAGGCTCTAAAAGAAATACAACAGAGGTACGATTTAAAGGATTCCCACACGGAAATTGAATTGAACAAGAAAGAAAAAACAATTTCACTCAATACAAAAGATGATTATTCATTAAAAGCTAGCGTCGATATACTTCAAACAAAATTTATTAGAAGAGGAATATCAATAAAAGCGCTAAAATTACTTGAACCTGAACCTGCAGCCGGAGGAAGAATTAAGCAAAAAATTAACCTTCAAAGCGGAATATCAAAAGAAAATGCTAAAATAATTACTAAAATGGTTAAAGATTCAAAACTTAAGGTTAATGCACAAATCCAGGATGAACAGGTTCGTGTGCAGGGAACTAAAATTGATGACCTTCAAGCAATAATAAAATTAATAAAAGATGCCGACCTCGATTTTCCTACCCAATACGTTAATATGAAATAGTGATCTTTTAGATTCACTTATTTTAACTTTATAGACATTCTATAATTCTTATTATTCGGACAAATAACTATCAGCTTCAATTTTAATTAATTCTTCCCTTTCTTTTCTTTTCTCAAAATAGCATCTAATTGACATGGTTGATTTAGCATATTTGAAATAATTTTTTAATTATTACGATAGAGGTACTTAATTTGTTTTTTAAGCAAACATTTTAAAAATAAAATATTTCGAACCCGGTAAATTTAAATTGGAGGTTAGATATAAAATATTTAATTATTTATCGCGGAAAAAGAAAAATTATCAAATTTATCTTTATTATATAATAAAAATTTATAAAATAGGTAATACATTAATCTAGGTATTCAAAATTACTATTCGAATATTTATTTTTTACTAGAACAAAGAATGAGATGTAATATGAATACAAAAGAAAAGATGCGAACTACAGATGAAGATGTTGTGTGGACATGCCAGTATTGCGGCGAGTTAAATGCTGTATGGATAGATTTAACAATAAGCGGAAAACAGGATTTTATAGAAGACTGCAGAATCTGCTGCCGCCCAAATAGAGTAATAATCACAACTGATGACGATAATAATATTTTTATTGAGTCCAGACCAAGCGACGAATAAATATAAAAACAAAAGCGCTAGCAGTTAACTCAATATTTAATTATAAAATGAATCACTCTTAATAATTATTTTTGATTATATACTTTTATTTATGAATTTAATTCCTCGTCCAGTTAATCCATAATCATCCTTAAAAAGGATGAGCTTTCTTCATCATCGTTATCTCCCTCGGCGTTAATTTTATTCGTTTTTTCTTTTGCCCAATTATAACGCGAAGCTTCAAAATTAAAACCGCTTTGGGGATTTTTGGTATCTTCAGTTTTATCTTCCAGAGTTGTCTTAGGACTTTTCACTCTTAAAATTGTAGGAACTTCAAGATCTTCAGTATTGATTTCATTATCTTCTAAGAAATTAAAGCCGCCTCTAAATGCATCTGAACTTTTAGTCTTAGATTGGGCATCCTTTGAATTTTTAGATCCATATGATTGATGAGAGCCGTCAAATCCGGTTGCTATAACAGTGTAGGAAACATAATCATTCATTTCTTCTTTACGAACGCAGCCGAATATTACATTAGCTTCCTCTCCTGCAGCTTCAAAAATAACGTTATTGCCTTCATTTATTTCATGCATGGTTAAATTGCTGGAACCGGTTACATTCAATAAAACACTTTTAGCTCCTTTAATATTTATACCTTCCAGCAAAGGACTTGATATAGCTTTTTGTGCCGCTTCAATTGCACGGTTTTCTCCACTTGCAATACCGCAGCCCATTAAAGCTTCTCCACTTTGATTCATTACAGCACGTACATCGGCAAAGTCAACATTAATTAATCCTTCGATTGTAATTATATCGGCAATTCCTCTTGTTGCTTCGTATAATACTTCGTTGGGTTTATCAAAAGCAGCAAAAGCATTTATACCTTTGTCTAAGATACTAAGAAGTCTTTCATTAGGAATAACAATCAGGCTGTCAACGTGCTGTTTTAATTCTTGAATCCCCTGCTCTGCATTCAGCATTCGTTTTTTACCTTCCCAACGGAATGGTTTTGTTACAATTCCTACAACCAATGATCCGATACTTTTTGCAATAGACGCAATAACAGGAGCACCTCCTGTTCCGGTTCCCCCTCCCATTCCGGCTGTAACAAAAACCATGTCGCTTCCGGAAAGTACTTCAGCAATTTTTTCCCTATCCTCCTCAAGAGATTTTTTACCAACATTGGGATCAGCTCCGGCACCTAAGCCTCGGGTAATGCTGGTTCCTACCTGAATTTTATGTGTGGCACTGCTGCTGTTAAGGACTTGTGAATCGGTATTAACCGCGATATACTCCACACCTACCAGACCACGTTTAATCATGCTTTCAATTGCGTTACAACCACCGCCGCCAATCCCAACAACTTTTAAAATTGCCGACATCGGTTCGCCCCTGTCAATTGTTGCAAATCGAGCCATAGTTACCTCCTTATTTTGGATTTATAATTCATCAAAAAATTGCTGAACCCGTTTTACCAATAACGATATTTTATTCTTACCCTTAACCTTTTTGGGTTTTATTAAAACTTGATATTCGCTAGACTTCCCGCCAGGAATTCCTCTTATCAGACCGGCTACCGTTGCAAATTCAGGGCTTTCAATTTCATTTGACAATCCCGTGCCCAATTCCTGCGGAACTCCGATTCTTGTCGGAAGTCCAAACACTTCTTCTGCTAATTCAGTACATCCTTTTAATAAAGAACCACCTCCGGTCAATACTATACCGGCTTTAATTTTATTTTTAAAACCTGCACTTCTAATTTCATTATCAATTAGACTGAAAAGCTCTCTCATTCTTAAGCTTATTATTTGTGTTAAAAGGCTAATAGGAATTTTTGCATTTCCTCTAGCACCTACACCTCGGATTAAAATATCTTCATCTTTTATAATCGAGGACTCCGTTGCATAACCGTATTCTTTCTTTAATTTTTCGGCTTCTTCCGTAACTACACCAAGAGATTCGCGTATATCATTTGTTACCTGATTTCCCGCAACACCGATTACTTTTGTATGCTTGATAGCTTTGTTATGAAAGATTGCTATGTCCGTAGTTCCGCCGCCTATATCAATGAGTGCAACTCCAAGATCCTTTTCACTTTCTTCAAGAACGGAAGAACTGGAAGCAATAGGTTGAAGTATATATTCCTGAATCTGCAATCCGGCTCTTTCAACCGACTTCCTTATATTTTGAATTGCAGGAATTGACGCTAATACAATATGATTAGTTGCTTCAAGTCTGGAACCGGACATTCCAATAGGATTTTCTATCCCGCCTTGATAATCGACAGAAAATTCTTCGGGTATTATATGCAGAATCTGTCTGTCGGAAGGAATCCTAATTGTTCTAACATCTGCTTCCAATCTTTCAAGATCGGCCTTCGTAATTTCTCTGTCTTCACTGCTAATTGTAACATAATTACGATGCCTCATGCTGGTAATATGCTCTCCTGCCACACCTACATTTAGATGTGTAATTTGAATTCCAGCTCTATTTGAGGCAATTGCTACAGCCTGCCTAATTGCTTCTGCAGTTTTTGTTATGTTTGCAACCAGGCCTTTATGCAGCCCTTCCGAAGGAGCTACACCAAAACCTAAAATGTTAATACGATTATCTTCCTCTAATCTTTCGGCAATAACCGCACAAACTTTTGTTGTTCCCAAATCTAATCCGGCAATAATATTTTTTTTCATTCACTTAAACCTGTTTTAACATCTGTACCGACAAATATTTCATTAGAAAATCTTAAATCAATGTACTCACTATTATTAACCAAGTCGTTCCCTAAAATCATTCCATCCCAAATTGTATCAAGGTATACCATCTTTTCCGCATCTTCTCCTTTACCGAAAAGAATCGGTGGTTTTATTCCCGAAAAGGTTAAAATAATATCACCACCATTTCTCAAATTAATTTCGGATAATTTTCTATACATATTTACATTAGTTAATTTTGCTGCATCAATAATTTTAAATGCTTCCGTAATATCATCTGTTCTTATATAAGATAATTGACCAACTTTTTCATTTAGCAGCGGATTGCTTATAACAGGCATATCCAGCATTTTAATATCCGGCAGCATAGGAAGAATTTGAAAATCCTCAGTTATAAAATGCGGTTCGCCGTCAATAATAATTACAGCTTCAATTACCTTTTCTTTTAAATAGATTTTAACTTCATTATTGCCTTCATAAGCAACATCGGCTTTCTGTACATAAGGATGTTTTTCTATTCTAGTCCTTATATCGGCAAGCGTTAGTTTCACATAATTCGAACTATTCTCCAGCTTAGCGAATTTTAAATAATCAAGGCTGGGCAAAAGATTATTTCCACTAATTTTAATCATCTTAATTTCTCCTTTATTTGCTTTTTTATGTGAAAAAAAAATCAAATAAAACAATGCCGAGATTAAAATAACAAAGAGCAAAGCTCCAGGTATTTTACTTTTAGCTCCCTTCATTACTTCTCAGGCCTTAATCAATTCAACAAACTTCTCACCAAACTTCCAAATATCACCGGCACCCATCGTAATGATAATGTCATTATCTTTTTTTATTTGCATTAATTTTTCCGGCACTTCATTTTTATCTTTAATGTAAATAACATTCTTATGTCCGAATTTTCTTGCAGCGTCTGCAATTAATTCTCCAGAGATTCCAGTTATGAGCTCTTCCCTGGCGGGATATACATCAGTACAAATAAAAACATCCGTATTTAAAAAAGATCTTCCGAATTCTTGATAAAAATCCCTCGTCCTTGAATATAAATGCGGTTGAAAAACTGCAATTAGTCTTCTGTCCCAACCGCTTCTAATTCCGGCAAGTGTAGCACTTGTTTCAGTCGGATGATGTGCATAATCATCTATGACTAAAATCTCTTTATTATATTTCACTTCAAATCTTCTGTAAACTCCGGTGAAAGATTCCAGCGCTTTTTTAATTACTGGAAAATCAATCCCGAGTTCTTTGGCAATACAAACAGCTACTAATGAGTTCTTGACATTATGAATACCGGGAATTTTTAATTTAATTTTTCCTAAATCCTGATCTTTGTATTTTACAGAAAAGGAACTGGAAAATTCATTATGTGTAATATCAACCGCACGAATATCTGCCTGAGAAGTAAGTCCGTATGTAAAAATCTTTTTATTTATTTGAGGGATAATATCCTGTAAAGCAGGTTCATCCATACACAATATAACAAAACCGTAAAACGGAACTTTATTTACAAATTCAACAAATGCAGATTTTATATCATCCAAATCTTTATATGTATCAAGATGCTCACTTTCAAGAGTTGTTATAGCTGCAATTGTTGGAGTTAATTTTAAAAATGTTCTGTCAAACTCATCTGCTTCTACAACAATAAATTCACCGTCACCTAACCTTGCGTTTGTACCGCCTAATCCGCTTAATTTTCCTCCGACAATAATTGTAGGATCAATTCCGCCTTCAGTTAAAGTTAGGCCAACCATAGATGTAGTAGTGGTTTTACCATGTGTTCCGGCAATTCCGATTCCGTATTTCATTCGCATACATTCAGCCAGCATTTCGGAACGCTTTATGATCGGAATTTTTCTTTCAATGGCTGCTTTTACTTCAGGATTATCAAGCGGCACTGCAGAAGAATATACCAGTACATCTGCATCTTTCAAATTTTCAGGCGAATGTCCCTCATATATCTTCATACCCAAACTGCTTAAATGTGAAGTTACCTCCGATAAAGCTCTATCTGAACCTGAAATTTCAAAACCCTGGTTCAACAATATTTCTGCAATACCACTCATACCAATACCGCCTATTCCAACAAAATGCACCTTCTTAATGTTCTTAAACATTATTTGGATTCCAGTTTCTCTTTTAATTCTACAAAAAGTGAAATTAATTCTTCAATATTTTCATAATCATAAGGCCTAATGATTATTCTTCTTTTTCTGTCTTTAAATTTTAACCTGATTAACTTAAATGCCTTATTTCTTTTTTTACTGACAAACTTTGATATTTTTATTTCTTCAAGATGATCGATATAAAAAGCTTTTTCTGCGAATTTATTGACAAAGGAAATTTTGTTATCTCCGATTTCCAAATGCCTATTTAAATACAAATTATACAATAAACTTATTAAGGAAACGCAGACTATTATTGCCAGAAAATAGATTATCGGATCTTTAGTAATTAATGTAAAAGAATTTTCAACAAATTCGCCCCGGATAATTGCATACAATAAAAAGACAACAAAGTATATTATCGTCGATTGATAATAAAACGACAGGTTATACTTAAATATTTTCTTTTTATTTTCTTTTTCTTCGCTCATAATCCGGTTGCGTATTTAATTGCTCTTTTTGCAATAATTTCTGCTGCATCTGGCTTACTTAACTCCATTGAGTTTTTTTTTAATTCATTGAGTTTATTTTCATCAAATAATAAAGGGAATACCTTCCTTATGAATTCATCTTTCAGATTTTTATCTTCTATTAAAACAGCAGCATTTTTATCCGACAATGATTTTGCATTAAAGTATTGATGGTTCTCTGCGACGTTTGGAGAAGGAACTAAAATAGAAGGTATTCCCAATGTTAAAATTTCTGCCAAAGTAGTTGCGCCTGCTCTTGCCAGCAATACATCGCATGCAGAATAAGCTAAATTTATTTTTTCAACGAAAGCCATAACTTTTATATTATCCGATGAAAATGATTTATATTTATCAAAATAAATTTCCCCAGTCTGCCAAATTAATTGAATATCTTTTTCATTTAATGCTGGTAATGAGTCAGCTATTACCTTATTTATTGAACCTGCACCTAAACTGCCTCCAAGTACAAATATAGTTTTTTTAGATGAACTTAATCCAAACGATTTAAGAGCTTCTTCTTTATTTACTAGAGTCAGACTTCCCCTTACCGGATTTCCTGTTAAAAATAATTTTTCTTTATTTCTAAAATATTTTTTTGAGTCTTCAAAACTAATGTGAACTTCCTGTGCATATCTTTCTAATATTCTTGTTGTAACTCCCGGATAACTATTTTGTTCAATCAGAATAATTTTAGCTCCCATTACCGAAGAACCAAATATTGCCGGGCCGGATACATAACCGCCGGAACCAATTGCCACTTTTGGTCTGTACATCATGTTTATGAATACCGACTGAATTACAGACACAACAACTTTTAAAGGGAAAAGTATATTTTCCAGTTTAAGTTTTCTTGAGAAGCCTTTTATCCAGATTGATTTAAATTTATAACCCAATTTTGGTACAACTTTTCCTTCAATCTTTGATTTTGTACCAATGAACAATATTTCTGCTTCCGGTAAAAATAATTTTATTTTTTCGGCAACTGCTACAGCAGGGTACAAATGACCGCCTGTACCGCCTCCAGCTAATAAAAATCTATATATTGTTGATTTACTCATCCCGCAGCCGCCTCAACAATTTGTTCGTTCTTGTTCTTTTCTTGAATCGAATGCGATAAGGCTATATTTACGAGGATACCGACAGAAATACATAAAAAGGTTAATGATGTTCCGCCGTAGCTTATAAATGGCAAAGGAAGTCCGGTTGTTGGAACTACTCCGGTTGCAACCGCAATATTTATAAATGCATAAATTACTATTGAAAAGGTAATTCCAAATGCTAACAGCTGACCGAATTTATCTTTTGCTTTTTTAGCTACTAAAATTCCTGCAACAAACAAGACCAAATAACTAAAAGTAACTATGACTGAACCGATAAATCCCAATTCTTCACCTAATATTGCGAATATAAAATCTCCATAAGCTTCCGGTAAAAATAAATTGCTCTGCAGACTTTGTCCCATACCTACACCAAAAATATGTCCGCTTCCTAATCCTAATAATGCTTGCTTTACCTGAATATTAGGTGTCCCGCCGTGCTCGGTGCTGCTAATAAAAGTCAGGATCCTGCTTCTCGAATGAGCAAAAAGCATCGCAGCAGCACCAACTATAATCAAGCTTACAAACGCAGTTACTAATATGTGTTTAAACTTTGCACCACCGACATAAAGTAATGCAAAGGATACAACTGCTAATAATATTCCGTTACTTACATTCGGCTGAATTAATACTAACGCTGAAATAATAGCTACCCATATGAATAGATAAAGAAATCCGTCTTTAAAACTTTCCATAGAATCTTGTTTGGCTTCAAGTAAAACCGATAAATGGATTAATAAAAGTAATTTGGCTATATCTGCAGGTTGAAAAGACAAAAACCCAAGATGGATCCATCTACCGGCACCTTTTATATCCGGAGCAATAAATAATGTAAGAACAAGTAAAAAAGTTATAATAATAATACCAAGCTTGCTGAAATCTTTATAAATCTCATAAGGAATAAAACTGAACATCGTCATCAGCA
>JBJKQE010000163.1:0-9906 GCA_046705645.1 Ignavibacteriaceae bacterium
TCTGTTAATGATAATTTCAGTAAATATAAACGCTATTAAAAATTTTACACCTTGATGAAAAAGATTTATTCACATATTTTGGGGCATTATTTTTTTAAACAGGATTTTAATGAAGACCGGATCTTTATTAGTAGTAGCATTTCTTATTTCGATTAGTTCAATAAAAGCTCAAAATTATAAACTGCTGGAATCAACACCTAGCCATGTTAAAATTGAATTTGATTTTAACAATGTATATAGAATTATTGATACGGTTATTAATGGCGATACTTTTCAAATAATTAGAGGAAATGGTTATCCGTTATACAGTGCCGGGGATCCGTGGCTGCCGGCTTATTTTATTGACCTTGGAATTCCTTCTAATGCAGTTCCGGAAATAAAAATCTTAACATTAAATAAAACTACTTATCTTAATAAACGTATTCTGCCGTTACCCGTTAATGATACTACAACTTCTCCTATAACGACAAAAAGTTATAATGAAAAAATTTACGGTGCAAACAGCTTTTTCCCGTCGTCACCTGCAAAAGTGATTGATGATTTTAGTTACCGGTATTCTCATGTAATAGTTCTAAATGCTTCTCCGTTTCAATATAATCCGGTTACCCGTCAATTGAATTATAATAAAAAAATAGTTGTGGAAGTGGACTTTGTAAATTCTATTAGTAAATCTGCTGTTTTAAGCAGAATTAACGATCCTGAAACAAATAAATTTATTAAGAATAATCTTGTAAATAAAAATGAAGCTGTAAACTGGACTGATAAAGAAGTATCGACGAAAACTATTTCGGGAATTGAAAGTTATTGGTACAATCCTTCAAAAAATTATTATAAAATATATATTCATAATAAGGGTATATATAGACTGACATTTGATCAATTAATAGCAGCCGGTGTCCCATTAAATAAAGTACCAATAGATAAGCTTGAGCTCATTAACAACGGAGAAGATGTTCCTATATACATTTCAGATGCAAATCATAACAATATTTTTGATTCCGGAGATTATATAGAATTTGTCGGATATCCGCCTACTCCTACACCATATTGCAGATTGAACATTTATAATAATGATAATGTTTATTTCTTGTCCTATCAAGCAGACTCTGCCGGATTAAGGTACAATGTAACGGATGGTTATCCAAATACCTGGGATAAAACTTATCAAACTAATTATACAACACTGCATTTTGAAAAAGATTCTATATATGAAAATCTGGGTTATGCTGGAAATGCTGATAGAGATTTCTGGATGTGGGATGAAGCATCTGGGCAAAATAGATCTATTATTCATTCTTTTACGGGGGTTTTTAATAGCATGCCGCATTGGGACCTCGATTCCAACCGCGTAAAAATAAGTGTTCAATTACAGGGATTGACTACTAACGGCAGCTCGTGTACCTATGATCATAAAGCATATATTGCAATTACTAGTCAGCCTATAGGAAGTATCAGCTGGAGCGGCCAAAATACTGCAACTTTTAATAAGACCTTTTATGTATCCAGCGACAGTATCAAAATTTATCCGACTGGAAATCAATTGCAGATAAGCGTAAATGGTGATGCTTGTCCTGTTGTTAATAGTGATCAAATTGCTGTTGACTGGTTTGATATTTCTTATTGGAGATACAATATAGCAGACACAAATCACATTAACTTTACTAGTCCTCCAAATATTAAAGGCAAAATAAGATATTGGATGTTACAATGGTTAAGCGATTCTATTTTAGTTTTTATTCCTCAGAAAAATGCAGTAATAAAAAATTCTTTTGTAACACACGATGCTTACAATTCAGTTTTTTTTGATGATTCGGTAAAAAGTCCTACTGATTATTTTTGTGCGGGATATGATTATTTTATGAATGTAGATTCGATTGAAAAAAGTGAATCCTCAGACTTAAGAAATACTTCTAACGGTGCTGATTATATAATTATTACTCATCCTAAATTTAAAGAAGCTGCAGAAAAACTTGCTGCATTTCGATCTTCACATTTTCCGGATCCGCAAATTTCAAATCCGCGAGTAAAAATTGTATACGTTAATCAGATATATAATGAATTCTCAAACGGCTTGCTTGATCCCAATGCTCTCCAGGAATTTGTTCAATATGCGTTTAATAATTGGCAGAAGCCTGCACCCTCATATGTCGTTTTAATAGGAGGAATGAGCCATGATTACAGGCAATTGCTGTCAACGAGTTTTCAGAATTATATCCCTTCCATCCCATACTATACCGACACTTATGGTGAAGGACAAAGCGATAACTTGATTGTTTGCGTGTCGGGAAATGACATCCATCCGGATTTAGCTATTGGAAGAATATCTTGTCAAACTCTTGATGAGGCAAATGCTCAGGTTGATAAAATTATTAATTATCCTGATGATGCAACTAAATCATGGAGACAAAATGTTCTTTTAGTTTCTGCAGGATTAAGTCTTTCAGATGAAAATTATCTCGGACTTAATGATGCAAGCGCTCAACTAGGATATTCTTTTTTAGATCCTCACGGACTTAAAACAACAAAAATTATGGCATTCCCGAATAAACCCGAATATGAGCAGTTCCAGGGAGGAGGACCGGCAATAAGAGATGCTATAAATAAAGGTGCTTCATTGGTAAATTATTACGGCCATGGCGGCGGATATCAATGGGATTTAATATTTCTTAACGATGATATTAATTTGCTGGAAAATGGAGGCAGGCTGCCACTTGTTTTAAGTTTAACCTGTTATACTGCTCATTTTGATGATATGGATGTTTTCGGAGAACAGTTTAATGAAGCAGTCGGTAAAGGCAGTATTGGATTCTTCGGTAATTTCGGTTTAACTTACTGGACGGTGGCTAAGTATGTAGATGATCTAATTTTCGATCAAATTTTCAACCAAGATAATAAAATAACAGGGAGTGTTTTTCAAACAGCAAAAGATATAATGCCTTCATCCGGTGTCTATGCAAGTCAAATAGCTTATTTAACTTATTTGGGTGATCCGGCACTTTCTCTAGCCATTCCCGACAAACCGGATTTTGCAGTAAATTCTTCGGATATATCAATTCAAAAAGGAAATACTTTAGTAAATGATACATTGCAGATAAAAGTTAATATTCAAAATTACGGTACAAATTTTCCCGGCGATACAGTGTCGGTTCAATTATTTATTAATTCACAAGATACGTCATATCAGTTAGGTTTAAAAAAATTAGCAAATTTTGTTTTAAAGGATTCAACTTATTTTACATGGATACCGAAAAAACCAGGAACTTATAACATTACAGCAAAAGTAAATGAAGTTAATATTTTACCTGAAATGGATCAATCAGATAATTCCGCTACTTTGTCAATTACAATTTACAATTTGAATAATCCGAATATTATTGCTCCGATAGACGGACTTAGGTCTACCAAGAATAATATTGAATTTAAAATTGCCGATATAAGTGATTATTTGCCGTTCCCTGTAAAATATTATATTCAAATAGATACTTCTTTAAGTTTTTTAAGGCCAATTGGGTCACCGCAGCTTGCAGGTGTTGATGGTTTGGTAAAATGGATTTCTCCTTCACTTTCCGGAGGACAGTATTTTTGGCGTGCTAGAATTTTAAATTCAAGTGATTCAAGTAACTGGAGCAGTCCCAGATCGTTTTCTATATCGAGTAAAACTTACGAAGGTTATTATGCTTCGGGTAAACAATTAAAATTATATAAATCAAGTAATATGAATTTGACTGACTCCGGGTTTGTATTAAACACAAGCCTCCAGCCCCCAAGACCTTCTGTAAATACTTTTATTGAAGATATAAATTTTTATACTGCTGTGCTGGATTCTGTAGGAATATCGGCATTGGCAACAGACGGGACATATCTTTATTTCGGCGATATATGGTACTATGCATTAACAAACAATACCAGCGGATCAACAAAAATTTATAAAGTAGGAACTGGATTTAACGGAACCGTAAAAGGGCAATTCTACGGAGCAATTCCCAAATTCTTTGCGCCCATAAATAATTCTTTGTTTTATTTTAGAGACGGTTATCTTTATGCAGCCACTAGAAATCCTCACTTTTTATTAAGAATTAATAAAGCTACAGGTGATACAAACAGCGTATATTTACCGGAAGGATTATTAAATGGAGCAAACGGTAAAGTAGATGCAGGATCATATTATGTTACATCTGACAGCAATTATGTTTATAATTTAACTTATAAAGACAGCCTTGGAAATCAAGTTTATATTTTAAGAACTTTTAATCCTGCTAACAATTGGTCGCTGGTTAGGCCTGATTATAAACTTACAGGAACAAGTTATACAGGATTTTCAGGATTTTTTGTTGCAGACGGTTATATCTTCCCATATGAAAATTATGAAAGCGGATTTATGAGAAGAATAAGAATATCCGACGGATTTTTTGAGGAAGAATGGATAACTTTTATTCCATTTGAAGGTTATTATGCCTGGTGTTATGATTGGGTAAATAACCTAGTTTATGCATCGGCATTTAGGAGCGGATATGCTTCTAAAATTTCGAAATTCAAGGGAAGTTACGTTAGTACTTCCGGGAATGTAATAACAAGTATAATTGGTCCGGCTTCTTTATGGAAATCAATTAGTTATAATAATGATATTTCGTCGTCCAATGAAAAGTTAAAAACGATTTTGATGGGAAATGCTAACGGCGGCGATATATGGGATACTTTAAATGTTAATACACCGCCATATTTAACACTAACTAACGTAAATGTAAAAAAATATCAATATTTACGTTTGAGCTTTAATTTTGTAGATACTGTTTTTAATGCTGCAAACCCGATAAAATTAAAATATGTTGCGGCAGATTATAATTCTCTTCCCGAAATTACTTTGGATAAAAATGAATTAGAAATTAATCCCGACACAATACTTCAGGGATTACCGGTTAATATTAATCTAAAGGTTCACAATTACGGTTTATTGAACGATGACAGCGTACATGTTAAACTTTATTTGAATAATTCCGATTCTTCATTTTTCTCAAAATATATTAACCTTTCTATCGATTCCTTAAAACAAATAACGACTGTTATTTCTACTAATATACTTCAGCATAAGAATATAATTAATGCTTCAGCTGTCTCACCTATAAACGAGTTCTATCAATTTAACAATACTTCGCAGAAAGATTTTTATGTGGCGGTAGACTCAACAAAACCCTCCTTAACCGTAACATTTGACGGTAAGGTAATTGCAAATGGAGATATTATTTCTGCAAAGCCTAAGGTGTTTATTCAGCTTAGGGATAATAGTCCTTTCCCTCTGGATACCTCGGATTTTTCAATTGTATTTGATAATAATATTTTAAACTATAATAGGCCGGACATTCAATATTCATATTCACCGTATCCTAACTCGGCAGCAACCATAATATGGCAGCCGGCATTAAAAGACGGTAAACACACACTTGATATTCTGGCAAAGGATGTTACTGGTAATTATGCCGATTCATCGGCTGCTCACTATGAGTTTTATGTCTATAATAATGCCGGTATTATGAATGTTTACAATTACCCGGATCCTTTTAAAACCGATACTTATTTTACATTTCAACTTACGGGTATTCAAGTTCCGGATGAACTAAAAATAAGGTTATATACGATTGCCGGGAGACTTATAAAGGTAATTTCTATTCCGCCGTCCGAACTGCAGATAGGTTTCAACCATATACACTGGGACGGTAGAGATGAGGATGGCGATATTATTGCGAACGGTGTATACCTTTATAAAATAATATATAAAAGCGGGGATGTGATAAAATCTGTTATTCAAAAGCTAGCAAAAGTAGAATAAATGTAAATGTATATTTGACTAAAGGCGTTTCGATCTTTACTCCGTCCATCCACAACCTAATGGGTGTGGTTATAAAATGTCTTTGGATAAATTGAATTGTTAAGGAGAATTTTTGAACAAGGTTTAATTCACTCCGTCCTTCAGGACGGAGTTAAACGAATAAATATAAACCGGGCTTTATCCCAAATAAAATTTTTAACAGAGATTCTTTCCTTTTAATTAACAATTTCGTTTATTATTTTTATATTAATCAATAACAAATCCTAATTATTATTCTTTAAAGACTGCCATACTTGGAGAAATTTATTCTAGAGGAATTTAAATTTCTTTTAAAATTAGTAAATAATTAAAAACATTTTTGTAAATAACAGTGAGGCTGGGATGTGCGGAATCATTGGCTATATTGGTGAAAAAAATTGCGTACCTATTCTGATTAACGGATTAAAAAGATTAGAATACAGAGGATATGATTCAGCGGGAATTGGTATTATTCTAAATGATCATTCACAAGTAATAAAAAATAAAGGGAAAGTTTCATTATTAGAAAATAAAATAGAAAAAATGAATCTTACGGGCCCGCTAGGTATCGGTCATACCAGATGGGCTACTCACGGAATACCAAATGAAATTAATGCACATCCTCATTTTAATACTGCTCAAAATCTATTTGTAATACATAACGGCATAATTGAAAATTATCAGACAATAAGATCAGGACTTCAAAAATTAGGATATAAGTTTATTACCGAAACTGATTCCGAAGTTCTGCCGCACTTAATAGACAGTTTCATAGTAAAAGGCCATTCTTTATTTAAATCTGTTCAACTTGCACTGAGTGAAGTAGAAGGAACCTACGGAATAGCCGTAATTTATTTAAAAGAACCTGATAAGATTGTAGCCGCGAGAAAGGGTTCGCCTCTTGTTTTGGGAATCGGTGAAAAAGAAAACTTTGTCGCATCCGATGTCTCCGCCATTCTTGCTCATACAAAACAAATTGTATACCTTGAAGACGGAGAAATAGTTGAGATACATAAAGATCATTTTACCGCAAAAACTATTCTTGACAAGGAAATTGAAAAAGAAGTTCATGAAATAAGCATGTCGCTTGATGAAATTGATAAAAGCGGCTACGCACATTTTATGTTAAAGGAAATAATGGAACAGCCTGAATCTGTTTGCAATTCGATGAGGGGGAGAATTTTGATGGATAAAGGAACCTCTAAGCTTGGGGGATTGGAACATGTAACCGAGCAGATTTCCGATTCGAAGAGAATCATAATTTCAGCATGCGGAACATCATGGCACTCCGGACTGGTAGGCGAGTATATGTTCGAACAATTTTTACGGATACCTACCGAAGTTGAGTATGCTTCCGAATTTAGATATAGAAATCCTATAATTAATAAAGATGATTCAATATTCTTTATTTCGCAAAGCGGTGAAACTGCCGATACTCTTGCTGCGTTAAAAGAATCTAAAATACACGGTGCATTATCATTGGGCATTTGTAATGTTGTAGGAAGTTCAATTGCTAGAGAAAGTTCGGCCGGAGTTTATACGCATGCAGGCCCAGAAATTGGTGTCGCATCAACAAAAGCATTTACTTCGCAGCTTGTTGTATTAGCATTAATAACACTTTTAATTGCACGCAAAAAAAATATGAGTTTAATAGACGGAAAAAATATTGCTGCTGAGTTACAAGCCATTCCTGAAAAAATATCGAGCATCTTAAGATTAAACAACGAGATTGAGCAAATTGCGGAAAAATTTAAGGATGCAAAAAATTTCCTCTATTTAGGCCGGGGGTATAATTTTCCAGTCGCATTGGAAGGTGCTTTAAAATTAAAAGAGATCTCTTACATTCACGCGGAAGGATATCCCGCTGCTGAAATGAAGCACGGGCCTATCGCATTAATTGATGAAAATATGCCCGCAGTTTTCATTGCTCCAAAAGATTCAACATACGATAAAATAATCAGCAACATTCAGGAGATAAAAGCCCGCCAAGGCCGTATAATTGCTGTTGCAAGCGAGACAGACAACAAGATCGATAAACTTGTAGATAATACTATTAAAATTCCCGATACAATAAGAATGTTAATGCCTATCTTAACAGTGATCCCGCTTCAATTACTAGCGTATCATATTGCGGTAAAAAAGGGATTAAATGTTGATCAACCTCGAAATCTTGCGAAAAGTGTCACAGTAGAATAATTTATAAAACCAATAATTTATTGTATAATTATTTTCTTTATATCCCAAGTTGATTTCAGGAGATTTTCACCCCTTATTTTTTTATCTTTAATATTATAAAAATACAAATTAATGATGGTTATATACGAAATAATTTTCATTAATTCTAAAACACAAAATGTTGAATAAAATTAGGAAGGGGTACTTTATGTCCCGAAAGAATGTCTTAATCATGGGAGCCGCAGGCAGAGACTTTCATAATTTTAATGTTTATTTCCGTAATAATGAGGATTATAATGTTGTTGCTTTTACCGCAACACAAATTCCCAATATCGACGGAAGAATTTATCCTCCGGAACTTGCCGGCAAATTATACCATAAGGGAATAAAAATTTACGATGAAAAAAACCTGGTTGATCTTATAAAAGAATTAAAAGTAGACGAGGTAGTTTTCTCTTATTCGGATGTACCTTTTAATTATGTAATGACTAAAGCATCTATAGTTAATGCCGCAGGAGTTTCATTCAGGCTTTTAGGTAATGATGAAACAATGATAAAGAGTACCAAACCTGTTGTATCGGTTATTGCAGTAAGAACAGGTTCCGGAAAATCTCAAACTTCTCGTAAAGTGGTGCAGGTTCTTCGTGAGTCCGGAAAGAAAGTGGTTTCAATTAGACACCCTATGCCTTATGGTGATCTTGTAAAACAAAAAGTACAAAGATATGCTACACTTGATGATCTAAAAAAATATAAATGCACTATAGAAGAAATGGAAGAGTACGAACCTCATATAGTTATGGGCAGTATAATTTATGCAGGCGTAGATTATGAAGCTATATTAAGAGAAGCAGAAAAAGAAGCCGATATAATTATCTGGGACGGCGGAAACAACGATATTCCTTTTTACAAATCCGATGTTGTTTTTACAGTTGCAGATCCGCATAGAGCAGGTCACGAAATGACTTATTTCCCGGGCAACACTTCATTAAGAATTGCAGATGCAATTATTATTAATAAAATTGATTCCGCAGAACCTAAGAATTTAAAAATTGTTAGAGATAATATAAGAACAGTAAATCCGAATGCTAAAGTAATTGAAGCTGCATCACCATTGTTTGTTGATAAACCTGAATTAATTAACGGTAAAAAAGTACTTGTAGTCGAAGACGGTCCTACATTAACTCACGGCGAAATGGAATACGGTGCAGGAATGATTGCCGCTTGGAATTACGGTGCTTCTCAAATTGTGGATCCTCGTCCGTATACTGTAAACTCAATTTCAGATACTTACAAAAAATATCCTAATATTGGAATTTTACTTCCTGCTATGGGTTATGGTGATGAGCAGATTAAAGATCTTGAAGTTACGATTAATAATACAGATTGTGAATCAGTTGTTATAGGAACTCCAATTGATCTCGGACGTATATTGAAAATAAATAAACCAACAGTTAGAGTTAAATACGAACTTCAGGAAATCGGTGCAGTTACAGTAAAAAGTATTTTAAAAGAGAAGGGTATTATTTAATAAATAAATTAATGTAAACGAAAGTTTCGCCGGTAATTAGGAATAAATATTCATTTGTTTTTATGCCGGCGAATTTTTTTCCTTGATTGTGTTTTTATCACTGCCAATTCTTTTGCATCATGTTAAAAACTTTATAAATTTCGAAATCAAATCAACTAAAATTTGAAGGTAAAATATGTCGGTAAATATGAAGGGGAAAAGTCTAGTTTCAATCAATGATCTTTCTCATGAGGAAATTTATCAAATCTTTGAGCTGAGTGCATCTTTAAAATTAAAACAAATAACAGGAGAACCTCATAGATTATTAGAAGGCAAAACATTGGGGATGATATTTTCAAAACCTTCTACAAGAACTCGTGTC
>JBJKQE010000164.1:0-27450 GCA_046705645.1 Ignavibacteriaceae bacterium
TCAATCAATTTTGTTGGATGAAAAAAGGCTATTACCTGCATGTGCGTTTTTAAATGGTGAATTCGGCGTAAATGGTTATTATGTCGGTGTGCCTGCAGTTTTAGGCTCCAACGGCGTGGAAAAAGTAATTGAACTTTCATTAAATGAAGAAGAACAAGCTGCTCTTAATAAATCAATTACTGCAGTTAAAAAGCTGGTTGAAGATATGGGTAGGCTTGGTTTTTAATATTTATTATTTAATTAAAAATGAAAAACCCTCCGGATGAAGGAGGGTTTAAATTTTTAAAACCTAAAACTAAATAAAAAATTAGTCTGTAACTATACTGATAATTTTTCTATCACCTTTTTTGATCTCGAATTTAACAATGCCGTCTGCAATAGCAAAAAGAGTATCATCACCGCCTTTAAGTACATTAGCTCCGGGATGAAACTTTGTTCCTCTTTGCCTAACAAGGATATTACCGGCAACTACTTTTTCTCCGCCAAATTTTTTTACTCCTAAACGCTGGGCGTTACTATCTCTTCCGTTTCTTGATGAACCTTGACCTTTTTTATGAGCCATTATTAATTCTCCTATTATTAACCAATCTTTGTAATTTCAATTTGTGTTAGAGACTGTCTATGACCATTCTTTTTCTCATACCCTGTTCGTCTTTTCTTTTTAAATACTATTACTTTATCATCTTTGGTATGATCCAAAACTTTAGCCTTAACCTTAACACCTTCCAAATAAGGACTACCTAATTTTGTTCCATTCTCATCGGATAACAAAAGAACGTTTTTAAAAGTTATGCTTTTATTCGGAGCTTCACTTAATCTTGGAACAAAATATTTTGTATTCTCAGTTACTTTAAATTGTTGTCCTAAAATATCAACAACTGCAAACATTTTTACCTCATTATCTAAAATTTAGAAAGTAAAGTTAAGAAATTGATTCTCACAAGTCAATTATATAATACATAATTTTTTTAACTCTTATCAAGATAATTTGAAAAGCGGTGTTTAATATCATTTTTTCAGTCTGAAAGAAAACTCAGAACCTGAATCAACAATACTGCTTACTTCCACTTTTGAACCGTGAGCTTCCACAATATGTTTTACAATTGCCAGTCCCAAACCGGTCCCACCAACTGATCTGGATCTAGCTTTATCAACTCTATAAAATCTTTCAAATATTCTGCCAATATCCTCTTGAGAAATTCCTATTCCCGTATCTCTTACTGTTATTTTTCCAAACTTCGGCTCTTCTACAACCAGAACTTCAACCTTACCTTTTTCCGTATATTTAATCGAATTTTGAATTAAATTGACCATTACTTGACGAAGCCTGACTTTATCACCAAAGAGCTGCAATTGATCTCTGGCCGGCATATAAATTAACTTTATGTGCTTACTATCCGCGATTGGAGTTAATTCCTTAACAATGTTTTGAAGATATTCATTTATATTGAAATATCTAAATGTCATCCGCATTTCACCGGACTCAATCATAGAAATATCGATTAAATCATTTAGGAGGGTGTTAAGATTATTAGTATGCTGTATAGCTTTTTCTAAAAAATTTTTATTCACATTCTTGTCATTTACGGCACCGTCTAATAAAGTTTCGATGTAGCCCTGTATGGCAAAAATTGGGGTACGTAATTCATGGGAAACGTTGGCGAGAAATTCGGTTCTTACTCTTTGAAGTCTTTTTAAATCTTCTATGTCTGCTTTAGTTTTTTCAAACATTAATTTAATATCTTCCTGCAGACTTGATAAATTGCTGCTTAACTTAATTTCTTCGGGTGCGGAATAAAAATTTTTCCTTATATTGTTAATAATTAATTTAACCTCATTAAGTTCATTAATCCTTTTTTTACCGATAAAATTTAACAGAATTATACTTAGGAAAATCATAAAAAGGATAAGCGGAATTTCATAAGAATTGTCATTTAAGAATAGAATAATGGGAAGAATAAAAAACAAATTGAATATGAATAATTCAAGTAAATATACTCGTGCAGAAAGGATATTGGATTTAAATTCACTCCACACTTTTAAATCTATACCCCACTCCTTTCACGGTTTCAATTAAATCGGAATAACTTTCAAGTTTTTCTCTAATTTTTCTTATATGAACGTCAACAGTCCTATCAACAACATATACATCGGTACCCCAAACATCTTTTAACAAAGTATCCCGGCTGAAAACCCTTCCGGGATTATTAGCCAAATAAAACAATACTTCAAATTCCTTCCTCGGAAAAATCTTCTCATTTCCATCTATATGAACGACATATTGTTCCCTATCGATTAATAAAGGGCCGATTTTAATTTTTAAAGGAGCTTTTTTTTCAGTAGTTTGAACCTCAATTTTACGCAGGTTAGATTTGACCCTGGCAATTAGTTTTTTGGGAGAAATCGGTTTTTGTATATAATCACTGGCTCCTAGTTCAAGTCCGAGGATTTCATTTACTTCACCTACTTTTGCAGTTAAAAAAATAATTGGAGTGCTTTCAAATCCGGAAGTATTTCTAATTTTTTTGCAGACTTCATAGCCGTCCATCTTCGGCATCATAATATCAAGAATAATTAAATCGGGCTTTTCAGAAATTTTAGATAAGGCTTCCAAACCATCATAGGCAGTTACTACTTCGAAGCCTTCGTACTTAAGATTATATTGAAGGAATTCAACTATATCAGGCTCGTCATCAACCAGTAAAATTTTTGTTTTCATAAGCTTATAATTTAATTTCTTTATTTAACGAAGATGATTTATACATTGCTTCTATTACTTTCATTCTTGGTAATGATTCTTCAGCGGATGAAAAAGTAGGATTTAATCCGTTTACCGAGCCAATAAAACTTTTTAACTCATTGGTGTATGATTTTTTAAATAGACTTACGGCACTTTCTGTTTGAGAAGGAGTTAAGTCAATAATGTTTTCATCAATTCTTTTATAAACATGAAATGGGTTTAAAGACGCACCTCCTTTGGTACCATAAATAATAAAATAAAACGAATCTTTTGCCATAGGTAAAGACCAGCTTGATTCCATGCTGACAGTAACAGGCCCGGTACATCTTAGAAGACTGATTGAAGAATCTTCCACGTTCTTTGTGTAATGTTGATAGCTTTGAGTACTTACAGCTTCCACAGACGGAAATTCCAAAAGCCAAAGTGCTAAATCCAACAGCAAAATACTTAAATCAATTATAACGCCGCCGCCGGATTCTTCTTTTTTTGTAAACCATTTCTGGCTGCTGCTTTGACTTCTTAACCATCCGCACTTAATATAAAACGGATCTCCGATTTCACCGGAACTTAAAAGGCTTTTTAAAATCATTGAATCAGGTCTAAATCGTAAATTCATCCCGACCATAATTTTACGCTTATACTTTTTTTCCGCATCAACCATTTGTTTTGCTTCCGAAAAAGTGCGCGCTAATGGCTTTTCAACAAGAATATCTTTATTTGCCTTTAAGCAGGCGATGGCAACATCTTTATGAGAATTAGTAGGAGTGGCAATAATTATAGAACCTGCATCACTTTTTTCCAATAATTCATTATGATCTTTATATCTGTCTTTTATATTAAATTTGTCCGCAACCGAGTGAAGTCTATTCTTATTAATATCTGCGACAGCACAAATATCCACATTTTCAAGTTTTGTTAAATTAGGCAGATGAACTAACTGCGCAATTCCTCCCAAACCAATTACTGCAACTTTAGTTTTCTCCATTAAATAGTAACCTCATGATCCACTTTTTTCTTTTCGCAAAAACTTTTAACTTTTTCGGCAATTCCTTCTGCATCAATTTTAAGTATTTTGTGAAGTTCGGCCTGTGTTCCATGTTCAATAAATTGATCAGGAAGACCTATTCTTAAAATATCATTTTTATAATTTTTCGCTGTAAAATATTCTATTACGCCACTGCCGAAACCACCGGTTAAAGCGCTTTCCTCAATGGTAACAATTTTAGAATGCTTTTTTGAAATTTCATCTAATCTGTCAAAATCCAAGGGTTTAATAAACCTCATATTAATAATTTCGCAGTTAATACCTTCGTTTTCTAAAATTCCTGCGGCTTTAACTGCATAATTAACCATAACACCGACAGCAAGAAAAACGACATCACTTCCCTCTCTTAGCTGTTCACTTTTTCCAATTTCAATGTTTTCAAATCCTTCTTTTAATTTTACACCGACACCTGAACCTCTAGGGTATCTTAAGGCAATAGGGCCATCTTTATAATTTACCGCTGTAAATAGCATATCTCTCAATTCAGATTCATCCTTCGGAGCCATGACAACCATACCCGGAATCATTCTTAAATATGTTAGGTCAAATACTCCATGGTGTGTCGGACCGTCCGCACCTACTAAACCGGCTCGATCAAGAGCAAAAACAACATGAAGGTTTTGAATAGCAACATCGTGAACAATCTGGTCAAATGCACGCTGTAAAAATGTTGAATAAACCGCAACGACCGGTATTATGCCCTGGGTTGCCATACCGGCAGCAAAAGTAACTGCATGTTCTTCAGCAATTCCAACATCAAAATAATTTTTAGGATAATTCTTTTGAAGCAGATCAAGCCCAGTACCATCCGGCATTGCACCGGTAATTCCAACAACTTTAGAATTATCCTTAACAATCTGTAAAAGTGCTTGTCCAAATATAGAAGTATAAGACGAAACGCTACCGGCTTTTTTAATTGCTTTCCCTGTAACTTTATCAAATGGAGTGGATGCGTGTAATTTTTGTTCATCGCTTTCAGCCGGGAGATATCCTTTCCCTTTTTGTGTAATCGCATGGACTAGAATCGGCCCATTTAAATCTTTAACTTGCTCAAAAATTTTAATAAGCTGATGAATATTATGACCATTAACAGGTCCGAAATATCTAAAACCAAGCGCTTCGAACAACATACCCGGTGTAACTACGGCTTTAATACCATTCTCCAACCTAGATGCAATTTTTCTTAACCTATCGCCAAATTGATCCAGTTTACCGGTAAGTTCCCAGATTTGTCCTTTAAATTTGTTATAATCCGGGTGAGCAATCATTTCCGTAAAATAATTGGAAATCTGCCAGACATTTGGCGCAATGGACATATTATTATCATTAAGTACTACAATTAAATTCGATTTAATAATCCCGGAATTATTCATAGCTTCATAAGCCATTCCGCCGGTCATGGCGCCATCACCCATAATTGCTACTACTTTTCTGCTTTCATTTTTTAAATCTCTTGCGACTGCCATACCAAGAGCGGCAGAAATTGAAGTGGATGCGTGGCCGGCACCGAAGGTATCATATTCACTTTCAGAACGCTTAAGGAATCCGCTTATACCTTGATATTTTCTTATCTTCTTCAGGGCATCTTTTCTACCGGTTAAAATTTTGTGAGGATAAGCCTGGTGCCCTGTATCCCAAACAATTAAATCATAAGGTGTATTAAATACCCGGTGAATAGCAACTGTCAGCTCAACCGCACCCAGTCCGCCTCCAAAATGCCCGCCTATTTCGGAGATTGTATCGATTAAATACTCCCTAATATCTGAGCATAAAATTTTTAATTGGGATTCATCAAGTTGACGAATATCGGAAGGATAATTAATCTTCGATAATATTTCATATTTTCCCGGCTCACTCATCTTATATATTTATTCCTTACTTACTCTTCGATTAATTCATTTTCTTCGGAAGAAATTTTATCCAATTCTTTTTTCAATTCCGTAATTTTTAATTCAGCTTTCTGCAATGCATTTATACAAGTTTTAGATAGCCCGATACCTTCTTCATATAAATTGATGGCTTCTTCAAGCCCGATTTCACCACCATCCAAAAGATTGGAAATCTCTTCAAGCCGTTTTAAATTATTCTCAAAACTGTTTTTAGCTGTTTTTTTAGCCATATAGATTAACGAGAGATTATCAAAAAATTTTTGGCTTTAAGTTTAAAATTTTCTTACCACAAACCCAAATCAATAATTCAATTTTATTTTGATTTTATGCGAATATCACCATCATAGAAATTCAACAATGTTTCGAGTTTATTATTAAAACCCGCCGATCGCGTTATAAATTTAGAATCTTGTTTGACTAAAACAAATCCTTTTTTAAGCGCTTTATTGATATCATGGGATTCAATTGATTTTACCAATAATGCAAGTATATTTTTGCTTAATAATAACCGCCGATCGCTATTCTGTATAAAACGGTAAGTTAAATTATCGACTTGCTGTGATTTACTCCGGATCAGATCAACCGGAATTCTGAAACCATAAGAATTTAAAATATTGTCAATTTCATTTTTTAAATCAGAACAGATATTCGTAATATTTTGCGTTGAATTATAGGAAAATTCATCAATAAAGGCAAAGAGATCTTCCTTATTTGGCGTAATTATTTCCATTGCAGCTGATGGGGTAGGAGCTCTTAAATCGGCTACAAAATCCGATATTGTATAATCAATTTCGTGCCCGATTCCGGTAACAACCGGAATAGCAGAACGGAAAATCTCCCTAGCCACAATTTCCTCGTTAAAAGCCCAAAGATCTTCAATTGAACCGCCGCCTCTTCCGACTATAATAACATCAATATCTTTCTGCATATTTAAAAGTCTTATACTTTCAACAATTGTCTTTGCAGCATCGCTTCCCTGAACTTTAGAAGGGGCTATTACAAGTTCAGCTAAAGGATACCTTCTTGATGCAACACTAATCATATCTTTAAATGCAGCTCCATCAATTGCAGTAACAATTCCAATTTTTTGGGGAAAATTAGGAATCGGTTTTTTATATTTTTCGTCGAAAAGTCCTTCATCAGAAAGTCTCTGCTTTAGCATTTCAAAAGCCGCTTGAAGTTCACCGACACCGGCAGGTTTCATCGAACGTACATCAAGCTGATAACTCCCGCGCGGCGGATATACGGTGATTCGCCCGTTAACAATCACTTTCATCCCGTCCTGCGGCGTAAAGAAAACATAGTTATTTAATCCTTTCCACATTGTACAGGAAATTACTGCATTTGAATCTTTCAAGTTAAAATACCAATGACCAGAAACATGAGGTTTAAAGTTGGATATTTCACCTTCAACAGAAATTTGTGAAAAGTTTGTTTCAAGTGAATATTTAATCTGTTTTGTTAAATCCGATACACTAAGTATCTCTAAATTTTCTGCCATTTATTTTATTTCATTTAAAAAGAAATTAATCTTATATGAAATTATTGTTTTATTATAAATACGGACTTTATTTTATTATTTCTTTTCTAAAAATTAAACAGTACTGATGATGCCTGTTGGAAACCCAGGCACTATTAACGCCCAGTGCTATTAAAGGTTTATCATCCTGAAGCCATATTTTTTCATCTTTTAATACCCAGCTTTTTGATTTTCTTTTAGTTAAAGAAACAGCAGTATCAAAAGCTAAAGGATAAAGTTTGCTATTAGAATAAATATTGTTGGTAATAATCGTTAGATAGCCGTTAGGTTTTGTTAAATCAAAAACTTGATCAAATATTTTCGCTTGTCTTTCAATAAAACTTTCATAATCCTTCTCATTACCTAAATCATTTTTGCTTTTAGAATATATAGTTGTTAATCCTTTATTAGTCCGCAGTTTCTGCCGTAATGAATTTCTTTCAAGCTGATTCCAGTAAGGAGGAGAAGTTATGGTATAATCAAATTTAATTTTATTTAATCCTTTTGTTAGCAACAGACTTTTTAAATTTTCCGAGGAACCATTTAAAGGAAAAATTTTATTCTTAAATTGTTCTTTTTTTAATCTATCTATCGTTATTTTAAAAAATGATTTAGAAAGCTCAACAGCTATAGCATTCCGTTCAAGATTTCCTGCAGCGATTAAAGTACTTCCCGTTCCCATAAACGGATCTAAAATCCAGTCGCCGGGTTTGGTAAAAAAAGAAATAAATTCTTCCACCAAGGATTCGGGAAACTTAGCAGGATGCAGCAGTTCATTTTTATTTCTACGCGGCGGTTTGTGTATAAACCATGATTTGGAAAATTTAATCCATTCTTTTCCCGTTAAATTATTGAGTTTGTTATTCAAATTATATTTTCCGCGGTTTCCGAAGTCTATAATATTTTCAGAATTTGTTTGATTGGTCATTAATTATTTTATAAGTTTTAAGACGATGTTAACCAAATTAATTATAGTAATACATTAATAATTTATTTATTAGAGATATACGGAGAAGAAACTCGAGTAAAGCCCTATTGAAATTTCATGGAAATTATCTTTAGAGTTATTAGGTTCCAAATTGAAGCGATATCTTGTGTACACTGTAAAAGTATTCAATAATTTAATCCAACCGATGGAAAGTTCTGCACTGGCACCGTTAAACCCTTTAAAATTTGTAAACCAATCTAAACCCGGTGAAACATACTGAATACCCGGAATAACAATTAATTGCTTATACCCTATTCTTAAAAAATTTTTGTACGGTGCGTTAAAAATATGAGAATATTCTGCAGAAAAATAGCCTGATGGATAACTAAAATTTGAAGACCTGATGGATATAATCGGGATTTCCTTAGAAAGGCCGAAATAATTTTTCCCATTCTGCGAAATGTAAACCGGAGAAGGCAAAGCAAATACGGTTCCACCAAACAGACATAACAGCAAGAAATTAGATTCACTTTGAATTTTTATTTCTCCCGGCAATTCAAAATCATAATTGTCGCTTTTATATTTATGCCCCGCTGAATCTTCGACTATAATGATATATGGTATGGATTTAGTTCTGAAACTAAGGTTGGTTAAATCAATTTTAATATTATGATTTACGGAATATTTGCTGGAAACTGGATACTCATATTTATTGTTAATTAGAACTTTTGATTTGCACTCGGAACTTGTAAAAAAGGATAACATAAATGTATAAGGTTTTTCCGGAGATACATATGAATCAATTACCGTAACTTCAATTGAATCTTGGTCCGGATTATTTTCCTGTGCATAAGATGAAGCTGAAAAAGAAATAACAAATAAAAAAGCTACAAGAAAGTATTTCTTCATAATATTCCTTTAAAATTTGTCTGAAATATACAGATATTTTGCGGTCATTTAAATTAATTGAAACTTAAATGAACGCCAAACTATATATAAAATAAATTTTTAGACCTTCTTTAAACATTCTTCAAGATCATTCAAAATATCATCAACATTTTCCAATCCTGCAGCAAGTCTAATCCCGCCGGGATCAATTTTATATTCGGTTAACTTTTCAACTGGAACCATAGAATGGGTCATTGAAGCTGGGTGTTCTATTAAAGTTCTCGTATGCCCAAGACTTACAGCCAGAGTCATTGTATAAGCTTTTTTAGCGGCATAATTCATAAATTTCTTTGCTTTATCTTTACTGTCCAGAGCACTGGAACCTTTAAGGACAAAGTAAATTAAACTGCCGGGTGCAAAGTTCCCGTTAAAATCGCGCATTTGTTTTTTAGCCAGATCATAATATTTGTTCGAAACAAGACCAGGATAATTTACAAATTTAACCTTTTCATGATTGTTTAGATACTCTGCTAATTTCTGTGCGGTTTTTATCTGTTGACGGATTCTTAAATGCAAGGTTGGTAAACCGTAAGTAGTAATTGTCCACGCAGTTTTATTATTAAGAACAGCGCCAAAATCTTTACGATACAAAAGGAGCATGTCTTTATATTTCTTTTTCCCTATAACTGCCCCTCCCATATCTGTTCCAAATCCGCCGAGGCCTTTAGTTAAAGAATTTACAGAGAAATTTGCTCCCAATTCTATAGGCCTTTGACAATATGGTGTTGCAAAAGTATTATCGACAACAATTTTAATTCTGTCGGCTTCAGATAACCTTAAATTAAATTCATCAACGGCTTCTCTAACTGCCGATATATCAATTAAGTCCAGGTTTGGATTTGAAGGAGTCTCGAAGTAAATAACCTTGGTTTTTTCAGAAATTAAATTTTTTAGATTGTTAATATCTGTTAAATCAATCAACGTACTTTTAATATTATATCTTGGATACCAATTTGTAAAAAGTGAATATGTACATCCATAAAGAGTATGGTGTGCAATTATTTCATCTCCGGATTTAGTCAGCATACCCATGATCCCGGAAATTGCTCCCATTCCGGTGGCAAATGTAACAGCCATATCCCCTTTTTCAACATAGGCAAGATTTTCTTCGAGGATGTCTTTATTAGGTTCTCCTAAACGATCGTAAATATAAATCGGCATAGGATCTTCACCGGCAACCGGTGAGTTTGCAAACTCCATAAAACCTTCCGCTCCTCTTTCTACCGAATCCAATCTATAGATTACCGAAGATGAAATAGGCGGAAGGACATGATGACTATAATCCCATTTTTTTGTAACATTTTTACCATATATCATATGGGTTTCCATAGAGTACTTTGTATCATCAACAGAGTTTATATTATTAGTATTATCGTTTTGTTTTTCCATAGGTTTCCCCGGAAAGTTTTAAAAAATAATTTATTTAAAGTTAAAGAGAATTAATCGGAATAGATAGGCTTTTTGTTTTGTATAATCTTATTAAAATTAATTATTTGGATTAAATTGTATTTTAATTGATAAAGTTATAGGAACTAGAATTCTATAAGGTATATTATTTTAGAAGATCTGATTTATCTTACTGCATTTTCAATATCGGCAATCAAATCTTCAATATCTTCGATCCCTACTGAAAAACGGACAAGACTATCTGTTAATCCCATTTTTTCCCTCTCTTCCTTTGGCACAGATGCGTGAGTCATACTTGCAGGATGGCTTATTAAACTTTCAACACCTCCAAGGCTTTCACCAAGAGTAAATATTTTTACATTCTTTAAAATTTTTTTTGCTTTATTAATATTTCCGAAATCGGCAGAAATCATTCCTCCAAATCCTCTCATTTGTCTTTTTGCTAATTCATATTGAGGGTGAGTTTTCAAACCCGGATAATAAACTTTTTCCGCAATTTTAGAATTAACCAAATAATAGGCTAATTCCATTGCATTTTTATTATGTCTTTCCATTCTTACAGCCAAGGTTTTGGTAGAACGAAGAACAAGCCAGCAATCGAATGGAGATGGTACAGCCCCAATTGCGTTTTGAACATACCTTATACGCTCATGAATTTTTATATCGTTTGTAATAATTACTCCCCCAATAACATCACTATGCCCATTTATGTATTTTGTAGAACTATGCAATACTATATCGATACCCAATAACAGAGGATTTTGAAAATAAGGGCTCATAAATGTATTGTCTACAATGCTTATTAATCCATGTTTTTTACAAATTTCCGCAGCATCGGATAAATCGGTAAGATTCAACATAGGATTTGTGGGTGTTTCCAAATAAACAAGTTTGGTATTTCTCTGAATTGCTTTTTCAATATTTTCCAAATTTACCGTATCAACCCATGAGTACTCTAATCCGTAATCCTTCATTATCAATTCAAATAAACGATAAGTTCCCCCGTAAACATTATTTGAAACAATTATATGATCCCCGGCTTTTACTAAACTCATTAATGCATGTGTTGCTGCTAAGCCGGAAGAAAATGCAATTCCGAATTTACCTTTTTCAAGTGCTGCAATATTAGCTTCCATCGATTGACGAGTTAAATTATGCGTCCTTCCATATTCAAAACCTTTATGCTTGCCCAACTCTTCCTGTGCGTATGTAGATGTTTGATAAATTGGTGTTATAACTGCGCCGGTTACAGGGTCAGGTTTTTGTCCTGCATGAATGGCATCTGTGGAAAATCCCATTATAATTTCCTTTTTATTTATAAAGATTTCAAAAGATTAAATTTAATATATTAAGATCCCCTGAACTTCTATATACCAAAGCAAAATTACGAAAAGTTTGCATGCTCTAAAATATCATAACGTGTAATTATATCTTTTATCCTTCCATATTCCGTTGAAAGCACGGCAGGAGAATCGCTTAAATATTTTCTAACAACCGAAAGTTCTGTCCTTTCATCAAGAGTCGGGAAACCTTGTCCCATTATCTTTTCGACATTAGATTCCATTAAATCAGGATTTTCAAGTAAGCTGGACATTAGTCTTGCTTCTTTTACACTCCCGACGGATTCACCTTTGTCGATAACCGGCAGTTGAGAAAAACCCTTTTCATTCAGTACTTCTACTGCTGTTTTTATTTTATCACCAGGACTAAGAAAAACAAGTTCTTTTGATCTTCCGTTACCGTTTTTCTTAGCCAAAGAAATATCGCGCAGTGTTCTAAATTCAACCGGTAAAAGTCTTTTTTCTTTTAACCATTCATCGCTGTGAAACTTTGACAAGTATCTTTCCCCGGTATCGCAAACTATAAATACAATGACGGCATTTTCATCCAAATCTTTGGCAACTTGAAGAGTTGCACCTAAAATAGTACCGGTACTTCCACCGCAAAAGATACCTTCTTCTCTCGAAAGAATTCGTGCAAAGTTAAATGAGTCCATATCGCTTATATTTATTATTTTATCTATGTACCCGAAATTGACATTTTTCGGAAGACAATCCTGACCAATACCTTCAACCAAATAGGGCATACCTTCAATCAGTTTGCCTTTTTCTTTATACTCTTTAAAAATTGATCCGTATGGATCAGCACCTATTACCTGAATTTTTTTATTTTTTTCTTTTAGATATTTACCCGCACCGCTTATAGTTCCACCTGTTCCAATACCTGCTATAAAATGAGTAATTTTACCTTCAGTTTGCTCCCAAATTTCAGGCCCGGTTGTTTTATAATGTACCTCAGGATTTGCCGGATTTGAATATTGATACATAAAAATGGAATTCGGAGTTTCTTTATTAATCTTCTTAGCAACTGTTATATAATAATCAGGATGATCATGATTTACCGCATTTGAAACTACAATTACATCGCCGCCTAATGCCTTTAAATAATTAATTTTTTCCGTACTTACTTTATCAGTAACAATAAATATCGATTTATATCCTTTAACAGCACAAGCTAAAGCCAACCCGATTCCTGTATTACCGCTTGTTGCTTCAATTACAGTTCCACCAGGCTTTATTTTCCCTGTACGTTCCGCATCTTCAAGCATTGATAGACCTATTCTATCCTTTACACTTCCCCCGGGATTGGCTGATTCAAGTTTCGCAAATATTTGAGGTCTCAGGCCTCTATTTACTTTATTTAACTTGATTAAAGGAGTGTTGCCAATATTTTCCAGGATATTGTTTTTATATCTCATTGTATTCCTATAAGTTATTTCGATCGGACAAAATTATAACCGAAACGAGAAATTTGCATCAGAAATTTTTAAATAGTAAGCAATCCGCTATTACTGTGTAGTACTATAATTAAAATTTAGACAAAACTAAATCCGCGTAAAAATTCTTCGATCTTCAATCGTTTTTTCCCCTCCTGCTGAAGTTCTAAAACATCCAAAGAATTTTTTCCGCATTCTATGATTAAACTTTTTTTAGTCTGTTTGATTTTCCCGGGATTAAATTCCCTAGCTTGAATAATATTAGTTTTATAGATTTTTATAACTTTATTTTTGAACTTAAAAAAAGCTCCGGGAAAAGGCGAAAGTCCTCTAATTAAGTTATGTATTTCCTCTGCCGATTTTTCCCAATTAATTTCTGTTAATTCTTTAGTAATCTTTGGAGCCGGAGAAGAAAGTAAATCGTTTTGTTTTTTTAGTTCAACTTTTCCTTCTGAAATCAAATTTACGGTTTTTAACACAACTTCAGAACCAAGAATGCTTAGCTTATCATGCAAAATCCCGAAATCATCTCTATCATCAATACTTATTTTTTCTTGAAGAATAGTATTGCCGGTATCAACTTTATCTTCCAGCATAAATGTAGTGACACCGGTTTCTTTTTCACCATTAATCAAAGCCCATTGAATAGGAGCCGCACCTCTGTATTTTGGCAAAAGTGATCCGTGCAGATTAAAGGATCCTTTAGAAGGCAAGGTAAAAACTTCTCTGGGTAAAATTCTAAATGCAACAACGACATAAAGATCTGCATTTAAATTTTTTAATTGAATAATAAAGTTAGGGTCTTTCAATTTCTCGGGCTGAATAACCGGAATATTATATTTTAGAGCAAATTCTTTTACTGGCGTATAGGTATATTTTTGACCTCTTCCCCGTTCCTTATCCATTCCCGTTACAACTGCACTTACAGAATGTTTACTCTCAATCAAAACTTTTAAGGAAGGGATTGCAAAATCCGGGGTGCCCATGAAGATAATTTTCATTTTATATCATTCATATTTCAGACAAGCTGATAGTCCATATTCTCCGTAACGGGATACGTTATTTCGAATTTTCGCTTTTTAATTTTAATTATCTCCTTGTTCAGTCTCTTTTTTTCTTCATCCGTAACAAGATCTGTAAACAATATACCCTGAAGATGATCATACTCATGTTGAATTACTCTTGCAAGTAAATCATCAGCATCGAGGGTATGTTCTTTTAAATCCGTATCTTGATACTTAATAGTTATAGACTCGGATCTTTCAATTTCAGATTTAATATCAGGTATGCTAAGACAGCCTTCCTCAATTAAACATTTTTTCTCCGAACGTTTGATAATTATCGGATTAATAAAGGTAATCGGCTTGGAATCTTCATGACCCTCAGCAACAGAAATATCAATGATAAAAATAGATTTATCAGAACCGACCTGATTAGCAGCCAAACCAATACCGTTAGCATTTCGCATAGTTTCGAACATATCTCTAACCAGCTCAATAGTTTTAAAATCTACTTTCTTAACTTGATTCGCTTTTTTCCTTAAAATTTTATCGCCAATTAATGTTACCGGTAAAAGTGCCATTCATACTCCAAAATATTCTAATCAAATACTTAATTTATCGAGTTGTGCAGTAAGAAATTTTAACTAATTTTAATTTAAAAATAAATAAAAGAGAAAGAAGAATAAAGTATATTAAGAATTCATCAGCAAACATAATTTCGATAAAAATATTAGAATCAGAGGTATTTTTATCAAAATTATCTGGTAATTAATACTTAAATAATGAATATTATGATAAAAATCAAAATTATAACTTCATTAAGAATAGTACTCAGAATTTAAATCACATATATTTCCTTAATTATGAAATGTTTTAACAAATTTTCCGGTTTCCGCTAAAATAATTTGCTTAAGTTAAACTAGAAGTAAAACCAATAATTAGAATTAAAAACTTTTTTAAAACAGAAATAAGGATAGGATTGAATTTTTATTTTTTATGCCGAAAATTTTTATAGGAATTTAACTTAAAAATTTAATGAGATTCTCTTAACTTTTTTATTGAAATAATTTATACAAACACTTATGTAGAATTATTAAATCAGTATTAGCCATTCCGCAAAACTCTTTTATTTACAAAAAAGATACTATTTCAACAAGACCATCTTCTTAGTTTTTACAAAATCTCCCGCCTTTAATTTATAAAAATATATTCCGCTTGAAAACTTAGACGCATCAAATTTAATACTATATTCACCGGATTGTTTCTCGTCATTAATCAGCCTAATAACTTCCCTGCCTAATACATCATAAACTATTAATGACACGAAGCTGTTTTTAGGAATTTGATATTTTATCACAGTACTCGAATTAAAAGGATTCGGATAGTTTTGTTCGAGATCAAAAGTTTCAACGACAATTTTATTTCCTCCATTACTTTTATATACGGCCGTATCCGGAGCAGGAATTCGTTTTGAAGTATAAATATGAAACTCACCAGGTGCTAATTGAATTGGTGAACTCGTAATATCAACCGAATCTCCCGATATATAATCGTACCATGTACCGGTATTCAAAAAATTTGAAGTATTTGCATTTTGAGAAACAACATCAAAATTACCAATAACGACAACATTTAAGGCATTGCCTAATAACGAAACGGTTTTAACCGCACCTGAAAGATTAGTATTGAAATTTCCCGTGTTAAAGACATCATAATTTTCTTTAAGATCAATGATAGCCTTAGTCACTTTAAATAAGCTTATTCTATTAGTATCTGTTTGATAGTCCCACCTTATCGGTTTGGGATAAGTCTTTGCATAATCCGTCCCATATGGCTGCGGCACCCCTCCGGCACCATTATTTAGTCCCGGATCGTAAAAGCATGAATAATCATATCCCAGTTCTTGAAACTCCCAAAGCATTTTTGGTCCGGGTATAGTATAAAAGAATGCATCGCATAATTTTATTCTATTTAAAGCAGTTTTTAGATTTTTAATATTATAACTACCGTTTGAGTTTCCAAAAGTTAAATTTTTATACATCAGTCTTTCTTCATCATGACTTTCCATATAACCAACCAAACCCGGCACAGTCCAGCCCCATTGTTTATAAGATACACCGGAAATATCCCAAGATGGATTAATTGACCATCCCATGGCAGCTTGTTCATAAGCAGAGCTCATATTATCCCAAACCAACATTCCATAGTTAGCTACTACTTGTTCTTCACTGTTTGCAACAAATTCTTCTAAAATAATATATGCTGCCGAATCAACTTTCCAAATTGCATTTGCCATTCTTTCCTGGATATTAATTCTGGATTGGTCATAACTCTGCCATGCACTAACATTATTAGGGTTATTAGTTTGAGTATAGCCGCCCGCCAGATCAAATCTAAATCCGTCTACATGATATTGAGACAGCCAAAACTTGGTCGTTGCATCGACAAAATAATGCGTTGCATCAGATGTATGGTTAAAATCATATCCTACATTGTAAGGATGCGTCGGGTATTGATTAAACCATGGATTATTAGCCGCAGGAATATTATTAGTCTCATCCCAGTATAACCTTACGAGCGGACAAGAACCGAAAGCATCATTGAACGGAATATCAAGGATTACAGCTATTCCATTTTGATGCGCCATATCTATAAATTTCTTTAAATTGTTTTTAGGGCCGTAATATTTGTCCGGCGCGTCAAAAAAATCCGGATTATATCCCCAGCTATTATTTCCTTCAAACTCCATTATGGGCATTAGTTCGATTGCATTAATACCAAGATTTTTAAAATAAGAAAGAGTATCTGCTAATGTCTTAAAATCATGAGTAGATAAGAAGTCCCTCATTAATAATTCATAAATAACAAGATTAGATTTAGCAGGCGGTACAAAGCTTGAATCATGCCATTGATAAGGTATTTGTCCTGTTTCCAAAACAGTTGCAATCTCCGTAGTTTTTCCAAACGGATATTTTATCAAATTCGGATAGGTACTATCGGAGATAAATTGATCGTTATTAGGGTCACTAATTTTTTCTGAATACGGATCTGCAATTCTTATTGAACCATCTACTAAATATTGAAAAATATATTCTTTCTGCGGAGTTAAGCCGTCAATTTCGACCCACCAGCGGTTGCCGTCCGGTGTCTGCTTCATATAATAATTTTGATTGACTAACCAGTTGTTAAAATCCCCGATGACATATACATTCTTTTTATAAGGTGCATATAATGATAAAATTACCGAAGTACTGCTAATGTAATTTATTCCGTCAACAATTCCGTTTGGCTCTGCTTCAATTGTTACAGCAGGATTCACGACAAAATAACTAGAATCGGCTTTTAAAACTCCAAGCGAATCAGCGGCAACAGCTTTAATCCATGTATTACCTATGTCGGTTGCAATTATTTTAAATGTAGTATCAGAACTGGTAGTCTGGGCAATAAGAACATTCTTCACATAAATGAAAGTCGATTGAGCATCAACTGAAGAAATTTCCACATTAACAGTATCGTTTAAATTAACAAAATACGGCGCAACAGGTGAAACAACTTTTACATTTACACCGGAAATGTATAAGGGGACAAAAATATCGGGTCGTGTTTGTTTTGTCCCGTCCGAACTTCTGAATACAAAATCAAGCTGCTTAATGTGTTCGGTTGTATCAGTGACTTTGTAAAATTTTCTTGGATAACCTATATTAAGTTCATACAGATTAGTTCCAAGTCTTGTTAATGCAGGCTGAGTTGAGTTAACTGCCCAAGTTCCAATAACATGACGCCACGTTGTATCCGTTGTAACGCCTGTATGAGCATAAACAACCCCGGTATAATTTAGTAATTCGGAAGCACCGTTTTGTGTTGCATCAAAATAAACTGTAATAGAATCATTTTCGGTAGGGAATTTAGGAATAGTATAAACAATTTGAGAGTAGGAATAACCAACGCTTAGAATTAATAGAATTGTAATTAATTTCAGTTTCATAGTAAATTACTTATTTCATATCGTTAAAATCCGGCCGGCCGCCGTTAACCCACGCAGTGTATATTAAAGCGGCAATAGCTTTAGCAGAATTGTTAAATTGAATTTCAGTAATATACCTGGTTCTAAACCACATTAAATCATAATATTTAGTACTTCGTCTTGAATTCGTTTGTTTAAAGGCTAAACTATCCGCATTAAATAATACGTCGCAAACCGAATTTGCATCAGTAATATAATTAAAGATAAATTTTAGCGGATTCTGAACATATGAAGCCGGTACAGGCATAAATGAATTCTCCAGTTCATTTAGATGAGCATCTATCATTTTAACTTCATACCTGGCATGAACACCCTTTTGATCCGTGAGCTGACCGTTATAATTTACCGTAGTGTGCATTGGTTGATGCCCATCGGCAACATAATGACCTAGATCAGCAGCATATAATAGAGCAAGTTCCTTATTCTTTTCTTTAAATGCTTTTGTTAAATTTTCAAACGTCTGCAAAGTAGCCCATGGTAAAATTCCCTGATGTATTACCTCTTTCTCTCCATATTCGGATATGAGTGAATCTTCATTCTCTATCATATCCCCATTTAAAAACTCTTTATAATAATCTATATCGATAAAATGTTTCGGACCTTCCGTTTTATCCGTTTTTTTTCTATAATCTGGATCGGGAGCATGTTCTTCCAAATATTCTCTCCAAGCTTTGAACGCTTTCATTTCGGGAGGGAGAAAATCAACGGACATTTTACTAATCAACTTATGTCCTTTATCTCCCCATGGAAATGCGGATTGAGAAACAAGAATTATTATCGAAAGAAGAAGAATTAAAAAATTAAATTTATATTTCATGTCTTTTTTCACCTGTAATTTGAACTATTATTTTACGATTGCGAGATCGATTATCAAAATCGACAAGAATTATTTGCTGCCAGGTTCCCAGCAGTAAATTGCCATTTGAAAACGGAACGGTTAAAGAAGCACCTTGCAGGGCAGCACGGACATGTGAATACCCGTTGCCGTCATGCCATGTATCGTTATGTTTATAATTTGCATTTACAGGAATGATTTTTTCAAAAAAATTAGGATAATCTTTTTGAAGTCCCGGTTCAAATTCAATAGTTGTTATACCTGCTGTTGAACCACCTATAAATATTAAAGCGCTGCCTTCAATAAATCCGGCAGTAGAAATTATAGACTGCACATGTGATGTAATATCGACTAAATCCGTATTACCTTTTGTTTTAATTTCAAATGAAAATGTAGAAACTATCAATTCATGTCCGGTTTATATTTTAATTTCTCTTTCAAAAATAAATAATAATTTCTATAAATTATCGGCAAATAAAAACTACCTAAATAGGTAGTTTTTCTATTCATTAATTATTCTAAATATAAATTATTTTTAATAAATTTAGACCTTCAATTTTACCATAACAAAAAAAGGATTTATATGCTCACAAATGATTACATTGAGTTAGAAGAAAAGTATGGTGCTCATAATTATCATCCGCTAGATGTTGTTATAAATAAAGCAGAAGGCGTATGGGTTTATGATGTTGAAGGGAAAAAATATCTAGACTGTCTTGCAGCATATTCAGCAGTGAATCAAGGGCATTGTCATCCTCGGATTATAAAAGCATTAAAGACACAGGCAGATAAGGTTACATTAACTTCCCGTGCTTTTAGAAATGACCAGCTACCTATGTTATACAAAGAACTTGCAGAATTAACCGGTTATAATATGATACTTCCAATGAATTCCGGTGCGGAAGCTGTCGAAACTGCATTAAAAGCGGCTCGAAAATGGAGCTATAAAGTAAAAGGCATTAAAGAAAATGAAGCCGAAATAATAACTTGTGAAAATAATTTTGCAGGCAGAACTATATCAATAATAAGTTTTTCAACTGTGGACCAGTACAAAGACGGATTTGGACCGTTTACTACCGGATTCAAAGTAATTCCATATGGCGATGAAGCAGCTTTGGAAAAGGCCATAACAAAAAATACAGCGGCATTTTTGGTTGAACCTATTCAAGGTGAAGGCGGCGTAATTGTACCACCGGAAGGTTACTTAAAAAAAGCATATGAAATTTGTAAAAAGAATAATGTATTATTTATCGCAGATGAAATTCAGTCTGGTTTAGGAAGAAGCGGAAAACTTTTTGCTTTTGAATATGAAAATATGAGACCGGATGTTGTAATTATCGGAAAAGCATTATCAGGAGGCTGCTACCCCGTATCTGCTGTCCTTTCCAATAGCGAGGTACTCGGAGTATTCAATCCTGGAGATCACGGTTCAACATTCGGTGGAAATCCGTTAGCAGCCGCAATTGCAAGAGAAAGTCTTAAGGTTTTGATTGAAGAGAATTTAGTTGAAAATTCTTTTAAAATGGGAAACTACTTTAGAGATCAACTGAGAAAAATTAAATCTAAACATATGAAAGAAATCAGAGGTAAAGGTCTATTCATAGGCGTTGAATTAATTCCTGAGGCGAAAGGAGCCAGACGATTTTGCGAAGCCTTAATGGATAAAGGTATTTTGTGTAAAGAAACTCATGAAAATGTAATAAGATTTGCTCCTCCTCTGGTTATAAAAAGAGATGAAATTGATTGGGCAATTAAACACGTAACCGAAGTATTACAAATGGATTAGTTTAATTATAATTTGAAGTCTTATTACAATTACAAGTGAGGATCTATATATAATTAGATCCTCACACTTCTAATAAATTTTTTAATATTTCTTTAGTAGATGAAATAGCGACATTAAGAGTATCCATTCTCTGTATTATACTTTCCAAATCATTTTGTTTGCCGGATAATTCTATTCCCAACGCTTCATCACCTACCTTTTTTGCTCCAACAGAATAACTTGCACCTTTAATAGTATGTGCTTCATTGACAATCTTTGTAAAGTTATTGTCTTTAATATAACCGTCAATTTTTTTAAATCTTTCTGAGACATCATTAAAATAATTAGTCAATAATTCCTTCTGAAATTCGACATCACCGAGACTCATCTTTTCCAGCATTCCAAAATCAAAGATGAAGTTATTATCAACAAGATTTTCTTTATTGTCTAATTTATTATTCTTATCTAAACCCAGCCAATGGTCCAAAATTCTAATCATTTGATCAGGCTGAATAGGCTTAGAAATATAATCATTCATGCCCGCTTCAAGACACTTTTCTTTATCACCTAATAAAGCATGTGCTGTAATAGCAATGATAGGCAAGCCAACCATTTTTTCTCCCAGTTCCCTAATCTTTTTTGTAGCCATAAATCCATCTACTTCAGGCATCTGAACGTCCATTAAAACCAGATGGTAAGTATTTCTCTGAACTTCATTAATAGCTTCTTGCCCGTCATTTACAGCATTAACCTGAAATCCTGCGTCGCTTAATATTCTTAATGCAACCTTTTGATTAATCAAATTATCTTCTGCCAGAAGAATATTAAACATTGATCTTTCTTTTTTAAGATTGGTTAAAATTTGATGATTATTTATTTTATTAGTACCATTCATTGAAATATTCCTGGTTGAAGTACCGGGGACTTCTGCATATTTTTTACCTTTTTGTACTTTTAACTTAACGGAGAAATAAAACTTGCTGCCTTTTCCAACTATACTTTCGACGCCAATATCTCCTCCCATCATATTAATAAATTCTTTAGAAATCACCAGTCCAAGTCCGGTCCCTCCATATTTCCTTGAATATGTAGCATCCAACTGAGAAAAAGGTTTAAACAGGTCTTCGATTTTATCTTTAGAAATTCCGATTCCTTCATCTGTTACAGATGCATTTAAAATAACTATACCCATTCCTTCTTCTTTAGTAGAAACTTCGATCAGTATTTTGCCGTTATTCGTAAACTTGATAGCGTTACTAAGAAGATTAATAAAAATTTGTCTTAGACGTGTTGAATCTCCATACATTAAAACATTTGAGTTTTCAGCAACTTTTGTGGTTATAATCAATCCTTTTTCCATTGCACGAGTCATCAAAAGAGAAACGGAATCATCAATAACTTTGATTAAATCGAAATCGGTATCGTAAAGCTCCATTCTGCCGGATTCAATTTTAGAAAAGTCTAAAATATCGTTTAGAATATCAAGCAAAGACTCTGCAGACTGTCTGGCATCCGAAGCAAATTGCTTCATTTCTTCTTTATTTCTAAAAGCTTCTTTTTCAAGCAGCATAAGGTATCCAAGTATACCATTCATGGGTGTTCTTATCTCATGACTCATGTTTGCTAAGAATTGACTTTTTATTATTGAAGACTTGGTAGCTTCTCTAGCCAGTTTATCGGATTTAATTTTTTCTGCTCTTAAGTCTTCTTCCGCTTTTTTCCTTTTATTATCTGCTATTACATAATCCGTAATATCTCTCATACTCCCCTCAAAATAAGTTTTGTTGGTTTCTTTGTCGGATATCATTCTATCATTTAGCCTGATGATTACATCATCGCCATTCTTCCTTCTTAAAGTAAGAATATAATTTTCTACAAAGCCTTCTTCTTTTAATTTATTTAGAAGAGCTGTCCTGTCTTTTTCATCTTTATAAATATCTTTATTAATATTTACTTTTAATAATTCCTCGCTGTCATCATATCCTAATATTTGAACCAATGCCGGATTCACAGTTAAGAATTTTCCTTCAGTGCTGGATTGGAACATACCTTCGGCAGAATTTTCAAATATCGAATGAAATTTTTGTTCGGACAATTCTATCCTGTATGATCTTTCAGCCAACTGCATTCTCAACTTAAAATTAACTGCACTTCCTATAACGGAAATTACACTTAAAAAAATCACAAATAAGACGGATTCATACATATTAGGGAGGAAATAAATAGCATGATTATTAAGCAGTATAGCTGCGGCAAAAACCAGGTTATAATAAATTGCTACTATTATTTGGTTCTTTACATCCCAGCTTAAAAAAAGCGCTGATGTAAAAATCATTAAGCCGACAATTTGTGAATTAAGAACCAAAGTCTTCGGCATCAGGTAGATCATATATCCTGATGAAACTATTATAATTATTAGCAATACATGTATAAACAGAACAGGCCTATCCCTGCCCACCTTGGTATACATTACAACCAAAACAATAAATGAAATTAATGTTGCAAGTAACCTTGTAACATAAACCTCAAGCGAGTATTGAGAAAAATATCTCACTTCAAATATCATAGCGAATAAACCCGAGATTGCTATGAGCAGTGCCATAACTTTTAAAGGCGTTACTAAAACTGATTTAGTTTCCTTTCTTAAAAGCTCATATTCTTTTGAAGAGAAAGAAACGCTGCCGTCATAAATGAATTCTACGACTGACCGGTTATTAATTACAGACATTACTCAATCCTACTAATAGTTTGTTCAAAGGTAATAAATTTTCTCCGAAAATGATATTTTAGACTTTTTACTTTTTAATAATTTTGCTGTATTTAACAATTAGTTAATAGTGACAAAAATTACAAATGTTTTCAACTTAAGATGGAGATTTTAAAAATAATAGGAATTTATGGATGCACTAAATATTTTTATGTATCCCTTTAACTACTTTTTGCTTATATGATTGACTTTTTATATTCGATTGATGTTTCCGTCTTTTATTTTATTAATCATTCACTATCGTGCGGTGCATTAAATAAATTTTTTACAATAATTACAAATGTTAACAATTGGTACATAGCCTATGTTATATTATTAGGAATTAGTTTTGTAAAAGGAGGAAGAAAAGGGAAGATTGCAGCAATCGGAGTTTTAATATTAATACTCGTAACCGATCAATTAAGCGCCAGGATAATAAAAGAAATATTTCATAGAATTAGGCCATGTAATGTTTTGGTAAACGTAATTACACCTTTGGGATGCAACGGTACTTATTCATTTCCTTCAAACCATGCTGTTAATAATTTTGCAGCCGCAGTATTCTTTTATAAATTATTTCCGAAATTAAAATGGGCGGTATTTGTTGCAGCCAGTTTAGTTTCACTTTCAAGAGTGTATATAGGCGTGCATTATCCCTCAGATATTATTGGCGGAGCAATTATCGGCTCGGCTTTCGGTTATATTTTTGCTTTTCTTGCATTAAAAATAGATGATTTAATGAATAGCAGATTTAGAAAGCAAAAATATTAAATATAAATAATTTCATAAATTAATTACATTCAAAATAATTTAATAAAATGGAAAATGAGAAACTATTAAAAATTCGACTGGCTGCCGAAGATGATATTCCATTAATATTAAGATTTATTAAAGAACTAGCTGAATATGAAAAATTATCTTCAAGTGTAACCGCAAACGAAGCACTGCTGAAAGAAAACTTATTCGGGGAAAAGAAGTATGCCGAAGTTATAATAGCTGAATTTAACAGTGAACCCGCCGGACATGCTATATACTTTTTTAACTTCTCAACTTTTTTAGGAAAACCCGGAATTTACCTTGAGGATATTTACGTCCGTCCGCAATTCAGAGGAAAAGGAATCGGCAAAGCACTTTTACATTATCTTATTAAAGTAGCAAAGGAAAAAGACTTAGGAAGGATTGAATGGGCAGTTTTAGACTGGAATGAACCGTCAATAAACTTTTATAAAGGCCTGGGAGCTGTTTCAATGGAAGATTGGAAGATTTTTCGCCTTACGGAAGATAAATTTTAAAACCGATACATTTTTCCGCAATTTTAATTTCATATTAAGGATAAGTATATTATTTTGTAATTCATAAAAAAGTTTTTTTAATTTTTAGGATTTGGTAAAATTGCCTCAAGGTAAGTTTTCATCTCGAAATTTAAAACAAAATCAGGATCTACCCGCTTCAGAAATTATTGAAAAATATCTAAAGGACTTTTTCAAACTTCCGATACTTTATGAGTTTAACGGTTTTGAAATTAGAGATATTAATCAGCAGGATATTAATATTCCGTACGTTGATAATTTTATATTTAGTTTCAGTGATGAAATTTTTCTTTGGCTGCAATCGGTAGAAGATAATGTGGAATCAAATACTTTTTCTTTGGACAAATATGGAATAATGCAGGAGCTTACGCACATAGCAGAAATAAAAGATTTCAATACAAAGAATGAAAATGAAATTTTTCTAAGATTCCCAAAAGAAACCGAAAGAATTATTCAAAATTGTAAATTAGTTTTTGAAAAATATTATGAATATTGGCAAGCGATTGCCCCAAAATATTTTTTAAATAAATCATTTTTTATTTCCTGGTATTTTAAAGAGATGGGTTCCTCGGAATGGAGAGACTGGAAGGAAATAGAAGAGATATTAAATAATAATCTTAATTGATAAAAAAATATACGAAGGGAAATAAGTCCCTTCGTATAAATAAGTTCAAATCTCACTCATCTTTATTCAAATCAACAGGCTCCTCATAAATTAAATTAGGCATATTAGAAGGAATAGTTACTCTGACGTAAGGCAGAGCTTTATCATTAATCCAAATTTGCCTTTTGCCGTCTCTACTCTCAAAATCTTCTACTAAAGTAAGACCTATAATCTCACCATTATTAACGGGTTTGGTTATCAGCCCAAAGATTGCATTATTTGTTGAGCCATCCGGACCAATCAATTCGATATATATCCTTGAAACAACTTTTTCATTTAAATTCCCTTCATTCTCCAATCGACCGAATTTAACCGGAATTTCATGTCCCTCATAAGTATAAATAATTCCTAGAGAATTAAATATACGGTTCAGACTGGAAGAAAGGTTGAAATTGTTTGTCATATAACCTCCCTCATTAAATTAAAGAACAATTTTATTATCCAAACATAATTTTATGCAGGAGAAAAGCTTCAAATATTTGGATCACAATTAATTTTAGATCTTTAACTCGCCAACACCTCCCTATTATTTTAAAACAAAGATATCCAATTTATTATCAAAATCAATTCATAATTTATTATGTGTGTGCTGTTAATCAATACTTAAATGAGTAATTTAAAATTATTATTGGGGAATAGAATTAAACTAAAGTAATTCACTATATAATTTATAGAATCCGCTTTACCATTAAAACGGTTATATCGTCAAACTGTTCATGACAGCGGGTATAATTATTTATTTCTTTTTCCAAATTTTTAATTATTTCGGCAGTACCTGCTTCGTAATCATCGGCAATTATTTTTTTGACACTCTCAATAGAATCGTCAACGCCTGACAGGTTCTTCAAGTCTACTAGCCCATCCGTATAAAAGACAACCGTATCATTAAGACCAAGCTTAATAATTTGTTCCTCCAAATTATTATTTAACACTCTGCCTTTATCCAGTCCGAGGCCTAGTCCTTTCTGTCTATAACTTTTGAATAATTTTTTATCACTTTCATAAACCAAAAGGGGTTCATGCCCGGCTCTTGAAAAAGCCAATGTATTCTCTTCCATATCAAGTACAGCATATATAGCAGTGATAAAAGATTTCCTGTCCAGCATTTGATAAAGTAGGGAATTTGCTTTGGTCAAAAGCTCAAAAGTAGTTTTACATTCGTATGCAAGAGTTTGAAATATACCTTTAAGAAGAGTACTATAAATAGCCGCGCCTAAACCTTTGCCCGAAACATCGCTTACTATAATTCCAATTTTATCAGTACCGAATTCAAAAAAGTCATAAAAATCTCCGCCGACTCTTTTAGCAGGTTTAAATAGAGTATAAATTTCATAGTTTTTAAATGAAGGAATATTCTTCGGAAGAAGACTGGCCTGCACATTTTGAGCAATGTTTAATTCATTTTCCAAACGCTCTTTTTCAAGTTCATTAGCCAAATCCTGCAAAGTTATTAAAGTATACAATTGGTTTCTCAATTTAAAATTGGAAGCAAATACGGAAATTGTTTTTTCCCCGCCCCCGTATTTAAAATTAATCCTTTTTTCTTCTCCTATTTCAATATTCTCGAGCAAATTTTTAATGTTTTGTTTTTCATCTTTTATTAAATGAACGTTTGATAATGATTCTACATTCAATATTTTTTTAGCTGCCTTATTAATAAGTTCTACCACACCGTTTTCCTTGTAAGATATTATACCGGACGGAATCTGTTCTATAAGAGTTTTTAAATATTGGAAATTCTCTTCGGATCTGATTTTATTTGCAGATAATTCATTATAAGTTTCACCGATCGATTTGTAAAGATCACTATACATCGATCCGAAGTTTTTTAAAAGATATGTTTGATTAAAATC
>JBJKQE010000165.1:0-4209 GCA_046705645.1 Ignavibacteriaceae bacterium
TGAATTTATAGGTACTAAAATAATAAGATCAAATCTGAAGCGGTAGAAATATTTTCCCATGAGAATCCGTGTCATCAGTGTTCAATCTTAGTAAAATTTACTCTTCTTAAAATTAAATTAAACTATTACCTTTTTTAACTCAATCATATTCGTATTAAGACAAATTTAATATAATTGTAAAATCTTTTAACCTTTCATATTTTTGTAAAAAATATTTGGGATATTATGAAAATTGCTCTATGCCAGATTGACACCATTATTGGAGATATCACAAACAATAAAGTAAAAATTTTAGACGGTTATAAAAAAGGTGTAAAAGATAAGGTTGATCTTGTCATTTTCCCGGAGCTTGCTTTAGTTGGATATCCACCTCAGGATTTAGTTGAAAAAAAGGAATTTAGACAAGCTGTTAACAAGGCAGTTCTAGACATTGCTTCATCAACTGGAGAAACTGCAATACTATTTGGTGCTATAACTGAAGATGATGATTTGATCGGTACTGATATTCACAACTCCGCAATTCTTTGTTACAATGGTAATGTTCAATTCATTCAGCATAAAACTTTAATACCAAATTATGATGTCTTCGATGAAATGAGGTATTTTGATTCCGCAAAGGAAGTTTCAATATTCGAATTTAAAGGTGAGAAGCTTGGAATTTCTATTTGCGAAGATATCTGGAATGATGCGGATTATTGGCATAAAAGAAGGTATAGTATTGACCCGGTTAAAATATTAATTGATCAAGGAGCAACTTTTCTTATAAATATTTCTGCTAGCCCTTATTCATATGGCAAGAGAAAAGACAGGGAAGAAATGCTTTCTGTTGTTACCAAACACGACAGCATTCCTCTTGCATATGTCTGCTGTGTAGGAGCACAAACAGATTTAATTTTTGACGGCGCAAGTATGTGTTTTGATAATAAAGGAAATCTGGTTTGTCTTGGCAAATCTTACAAAGAAGATTATTTAATATTCGATACCAATAAAAAATATACTCCGATCGATCATTCTGAAAAGAGCTTTGAAGAAGAAGTCTTAAATGGTCTTATTTATGGCTTAGAAGAGTACTGTAGAAAATTAGGTTTTAAAAAAGTATTGGTGGGACTTAGCGGAGGAATTGATTCTGCACTCGTCACATATATTGCGGTTAAAGCTATTGGGAAAGAAAATGTCCATGTAATTTTAATGCCTTCCGAATTTTCCAGCGACGGAAGCATTAAAGATTCCGAGAAACTTATTTCAAAATTAGGCATCTCATCTGAAGAAATATCGATTCAGCCTGTAGTTGATAAAACGATCGAAATGCTCTCAAAAGCGTTCAAAGAAAGACCGGCAGATATTACGGAAGAAAATATTCAGGCAAGAATTCGCGGTATTTACTTAATGGCCGTTTCCAACAAGCATAATTATTTATTACTGACTACCGGAAATAAATCCGAAATGGCAGTTGGATATTGTACTTTGTACGGTGATATGAGCGGCGGTTTGGCAATTATTGCAGATGTATATAAAACCGATGTTTACCGCATAGTTAATTTTATAAATAAAGATGGAGAAATTATTCCTTATGAAATTGTAAATAAAGCTCCATCAGCAGAATTAAGAATAGGGCAGAAAGATCAGGATTCATTACCCGAATATGAACTGCTTGATAAAGTATTAAGAATGTATTTGGAAGAGAATAAAGAGCTTAATGAAATATCTGAAATCATTGGCGATGAAAAAATTGTTAAAGAAGTATTAAGACTTGTAGATATAAATGAATTTAAAAGAAAACAAGCTGCTCCTGCATTAAGGGTTTCTAAAAAAGCTTTCGGATACGGCCGAAGATATCCTATAGTTCAGGGCTGGAGAAAGTAATTGGAATTAAATTTTAGTCAACTTTTGTAAATCAGAAATTAAACATGATAAAAATGAAAAAGAAAATCGGATTTAATTTATTAATAGTACTATTGACCTCACTTGGTTTTGTAAATATCTCTCACGCACAATTCGGGTTAAATAAAAATATTGTACATTTGAATACTTACAAGTCATTTAACCAAATTTATGCCGGAAGTGAATTTAAGATAGCACTTAAAACCTCAATAAGTAACGGCTGGCATATAAATTCGAATAAACCCCATGACAGTTTTTTAATCCCGACAAAATTGACAATTGATTCAATTAAAGGTTTCAAACTTGATAATGTTTATTATCCCCCGGCTCAAGATATAAAACTTTCTTTTTCAGAAACACCTCTTTCTGTTTGGGAAGGAGAAATATATATCGGCGGATTGATAAAAACTTCCAAAAATATAACTCCGGGAAATTATAAATTAATTGCAAATCTTGAATATCAATCATGTAATAATCAAACTTGTTTACCGCCTACAACTTTAGCCGATACAATCAATATTGAAATTGTAAACAATAAAACTGCAGTAGCAGAGATAAACCAGGATATTTTCAGCCAAATAAATTTGAATTATTCAGCTACCAAAACAATAGCATCAGCTAATGATAATTCAATTACCAATGTTTTGGAGCACAGCGGATTAATTTTAAGTCTTCTGCTTATTTTCATCGGCGGACTAGCTTTAAATTTAACTCCTTGCGTATATCCGTTAATCCCGATAACTATAGGTTTCTTCGGAGGGCAGAGTGAAGGCAGTACAAAAAAACTTTTTATGATGGGCTTGTTTTTTGTCATAGGAATGGCATTGACATATTCAGTTGTCGGAGTTGTAACTGCTTTAAGCGGTGCGGTGTTCGGCTCTTTAATGCAGAACCCAGTTGTTATAATAGTAATTGTATTAATTTTTGTTGTGCTTTCATTAAGCATGTTCGGTTTATATGAAATTCAAATGCCGAATGCATTGGTAGCAAAAGCAGGCGGAGCCAAAGGCGGTTATTACGGGGCTTTCTTTATGGGTTTGACTATGGGAATTGTTGCCGCTCCTTGCATTGGTCCTTTTGTATTAGGACTAGTTACTTTTGTAGCCGCAAAGGCTGATCCTTTTACCGGATTCTTAATGTTCTTTGTTCTGGCATTGGGATTAGGCTTGCCATATTTAATTCTTGCAGTTTTTTCAGGTAAAATTAAAAAGCTTCCCAAATCTGGTATCTGGATGGAAGGAGTTAAACATGTATTTGGTTTTGTTTTATTAGGAATGGCATTTTACTTTTTGCTTCCGCTACTTCCTAAAAGTTTTTCCGGTTATGTTCTGCCGGTCTTTTTAATTATAACCGCAATTTATTTATTAGTCTTTGAAAGGATAGCAGATAAAGTTAAAGGCTTTAAAATATTCAAGATCGCTTTTTCAATTATTATTCTTGGCGTTGCAATATACACTTTAATACCTTCCGAGAAACAATCCATTAACTGGAAAGCTTACAGTCCGAGTATAGCTGCTGCCAATGTACAAAACAGCAAAGGCACTATTATAGACTTTTATGCCGACTGGTGCATTCCATGCAAAGAGTTGGAAGCTTCCACATTTTCCAATCCTAAAGTTATAGCTGAATCTAAAGGTTTTAATGCCTACAAAGCAAACATGACAAAATCACTTTCTCCCGATGTTCAGGCATTAAGAGATAAGTACAGTATTGTGGGTGTACCTACCGTTTTAATATTAAATTCCCAGGGAAAAGAAGTAAAAAGAATTACCGGATACATTGATGCGAGTGAATTCTTGAAGATGCTGAAGGAAGTGGATTTAGAATAAAATTTATTTATTGAAATAATACTCTATATTATAATAGAATTTACAATTTTTTAAAAATGTAGTATGGTCAAATGATTTCTTGATCCATTTCTTAAATTGAGTATTTGCTCTTTTCATTTTGTTATATACGTTGGATTGTATTAGTGAATAATTTTTTTTTAGTCAACGTTTATAATCCATCTCATTTAAACATTTTTTACTTTTCTATTGTTCAGATTACCGTTTACATTTTTCTAATTTAAAAACAATATTCCCACAAATGAGAAGCAAAAGTATGCATTATTGCAGAATTTAGAAGATTTAATTAAAACTATACTTATAAATATGAATTTTCCATGGCACGGTTTATGGTTAAATCGTATGGTGATTTTTAAACACAACAATTCGAGAAAGAAATGATAAAAGAAAAAGAAGTTCAAAGTTTGGCTGAAGTTACCGTACGATTTGCGGGCGACTCCGGCGATGGAATGCAGTTGACCGGTAGTCAATTTAGCGATAC
>JBJKQE010000166.1:0-31450 GCA_046705645.1 Ignavibacteriaceae bacterium
AACTCTCCTTACATTTTAAGTGCGCAAATATAGCAAATATCGTCTTCAAAAAAAAGTTACATTTTTACCTTTAAGGTGGATAAAATAATATCCTAAATAGAAAAATATTTTCTTCCCGTCTCACGTCATTAGGCTATTATTTTAAAGTAGATCGGCAAAAACTGCTTCTGTTACAACTGCTAAATCTGTTGGGGAAAGACAAACCTGCATTCCTCTAATTCCGGCACTAACATAAATTCTTTCGAAAATCTGTGATGTCTCCTCAATAAAAGTCGGAAAATGTTTTTTCATTCCGATTGGTGAACAACCTCCTCTAACATATCCTGTTAACATAAATAACTCATTTACTTTAACCAATTCAATTCTTTTATTATTACTTACATTGGCTGCCTTCTTTAAATTGAGTTCTTCCGCAACCGGAACACAGAATATATTAATCCCGTTTTTATCTCCGGCAGCAACTAATGTTTTGAAAACACTTGCTTCTTCAGCGCCGATTTTTTTAGCCACAGAAATGCCGCTCAAATCGTCTTCATCTACTTCATACGTTTGAATTGAATGATTAATTCTCTTTAATTCCAGAATTCTTATAACATTAGTTTTAGACATTAAGAAGAATATTTTTAGATGATTATCTTTGATTCAAAATATTTTTAATCCGCCTTCGTTCGCTGGACTTCGGCGGACGAGAGCATTATGGTAAAATTTCCCGCCGCTTGCGGCGTTGGATTAAATCATCAATTAAGATACCTCGCTACTTGCGGCGAGGTAATTTATTCAAACTCCATTTTTAATTCATCATAAGACAAAACATAGCTTTCAGCTTTTATTAAATATTTCGTATATGGATGATTGGGTGATGAAAAAATTTCTTCGGCCGATCCTTTTTCAACTATTTTCCCCCGGTACATTATTATTATACTATCACAAAGTTTTCTCAAAATTTTTAAATTGTGAGCTATACATATCATGGAAATACCAAATTTTTCATTTATCGATTTGAAAAGTTTTAGAAGATTTAACTGAGACTCTATATCTTGAGACGAAAAGGGTTCATCAAGAATTAATAATTCCGGTTTCACAGCCAATAAACGTGCTAGAGCAGCTCTTTGCTGCTCACCGCCGCTTAATTCATAACCTTTTCTATTCCATAAGTTTCGAGAAAAATTCAGTGAATCAAAAATGCTCTCTTTCAGTTCATTAATTATTTTTTTGTCTTTGAATCTAATATATATTGCTTCCTCTACAATCTCATTAATTGTTCGGAACGGATTTAATATTTCTCCCGTATTTTGGAAAAGTATTTGTACGGGACTTGAATTTACTTTATTCCAATCTTTAGAAAAATTAAATAATATTTCTCCGGATGTTTTACTAAAGATTCCTGCTATAATTTTTGCAAGAGTTGTTTTACCGCTTCCCGATTCTCCAGCAATGCCTAATACTTGTCCCTTTATCAAACTAAACGAAATATCGCTTAAGATTATTTTTTCACTCCCTTGCCTCCCGAAAATTTCTGTATCGGTTACATTATAATTAATATTTCGAACTTCTAATAATAAATTCATGAAGTTAACTGATTATATGAATTTAAAAATTTTTCCAGATCCGAATAATTTTTGACTTTAAAAAATTCTTCCGGAAAGTAAAATTCTGTTAATTTCCCTTCAGATAAAAACGCAATTTTATCGCTCACTTTATTTGCAAAATCCAAATCATGTGTAACTAAAAGAGCAGAATTATTCTCTTTACTTACAAAATCCTTTAGCTTTAGAAGAAATAAATTTGAAATAGCTAAATCAATTCCGGAAGTTGGTTCGTCAAGGATTAGTAATTGAGGATGTGTAAGTAAAGCTAATACAAAGTTAATTCTTTGGGCCATACCGCCGCTTATTTCATAAGGATATAATTTTAATAATTCTTTTGAATTTGGCAGGAAAAAATATTGAAGGAGCGGATCAATTTCATCTTTATTTTTTACAAGAAGATTAAAATAGTAGTCAAAGTTTTTAAGATGATCAAAACTGTTGATTGCATCTTGAAATAGATATTTTATTTTGTTCTTTCTTAAATAAAGTAGTTCTTCCCTTTCCAAAGTTAAAATATCCCTATTTTCAAACGTTACGTTACCTATCACAGAATAAAATCTCTTATCCAATAAGCCCGTAAGGGATTTAATAAATGTTGTTTTACCGCTTCCGTTAGCTCCCAGAATTGTAAAAATTTTATTTTTTTCTAATTTAAAACGGACATTACTTAAAAGGCTTTGTTTATTCTTTAAATACAAATCACTAATTTCAATATTTAGCATATAATATCAATCAATTTTTTTTGGATTTAACAAACAAAATAATAAATTAACAACAAAATTATTAGCAATATTTTTATTGGTATATGCTTATGGAGAGCAAAAAATTATACATTGCAGCTTTATTGCTAATTGCGGTTATTTTTTCTTCTTGCCGGCAGAAATCCCCGCTCAACTCAAATCGAGTAGTAGTCGCCATCTCGTCCGATATTGAATCATTTAACCCTCTATTTGTAATGAACTATGACGAAGGTAATATTTCCGAACTTTTATATGCCAGCCTCGTTCAGCATGATTGGGATTTTAAAAGAGGGGATATGAATACCGAGCCTATGCTTGCAGAAAGCTGGAAATGGAATAGAGACTCATCATCAATTACTTTAAATCTGCGCAGGGATGTTCAATGGTCGGATGGAACACCGTTTACTGCTAATGATGTCGTTTTTACTTTTGACCTTTATTCAGATCCCCTGGTTCAAAGCCGATTGTATGGAACATTTAAACACTTTTATGTTGATGCCTCTTCACATATAAATTTAAAGAAAACATTTATTGTTGAAGGTCCTTACAGATTAGTAATAAATTTTAAAAAGGGAACAAATCCTACTTTTTATGATATTGATTTCCCGATAATTCCCAAGCATGTATTTGATAAAATAGCAAGGAAAAATCTTGTAACAATAGAAAAGGAAATAAAGCCGGTAACCGACGGCTCGTTTTTACTTGCACAGTGGAATAGAGATCAATCAATAATTTTAAAACAAAACAGGAAATCATTTCTTTACAAGCCTAACGGGATTAAGGAATTAATATTTAAAATCATTCCCGATTACAATTCACAAATAAATCAATTAAAAAGCGGGGAAGTTGACCTGGTTCAGGATATTAAAGCCGACGATATAGGAGATTTAAGGAAGAATCCGGATTTAAATGTTGTTTCGCTAAATGGAAGAGATTATGATTATATCGGCTGGAATAACATCGATCCTAAAATTTACGGCAAAACTAAAAAGATTGTTCCCAATAAATTATTCGGCGATCCAATTGTAAGAAGCGCATTGACTTACGCAATAAATAGAGATGAGATTTTAAAAGAATTCTTAGATAACCACGGCCAAATAGCCGTAGGACCACTCGCACCTATTTTTAAAAATGCATATGATGACTCTTTAATTTTTAGAAACTATAATCCGCAAAAAGCAAAAAAACTTTTAGCAAGCAGGGGATGGCAGGATGTAAATAACACGGGTAAGCTTACAAAAAATGGTGAAGAATTTTCTTTTACGCTTTATTATCCAAGCGGTAATCCGAGACGCGAATTTGCAGCTGCAATAATACAAAATAACCTTAAAGCTATCGGCATTGATGTTAAATTGGATAAAATGGAACCCGAAGTATTCTTTCAAAAGATGTATAATAGAGAGTTCAATGCCTGGATGGCGGGATGGTCCGTGCCCATCCCGGTTGATTTGAGAACATACTGGTACTCTAATTTAAATGAAACGCCAATGAACGTATATGGCTACAAAGATCGAACAGTTGATTTGTTGCTGAATAAAATAGAGAATGAAAGGTCTAATTTAATTAAAGATAAAGATTACAAAAAGATACAACAGCTTATATATCAGGATGAACCGGTAACATTTTTATATTGGATCGATAATATAATAGCATATAACAAACGAATTCGAAATTTATCTAATACACCTTTAGGTCCGCTTCATCATTGCTGGGATTGGTCAATCAAATAATTATTTTTAATGAATAAAGAAATTACAAAAAAACTGATCAAGAGAATATTGTCATCCCTTCTGGTACTTTTTTTAATGATTACTTTTTTATTTTTTTTGTTAAGAATATCTCCCGGAAGCCCGTATCAAAAATTTGTTTCACCCGAATTAAGCCCTAAATTAGCATCGTTAGTTAAAGAGTCCTTTAGTCTCAACAGCTCACTGGCTGACCAATATAAATCTTTTATCCTGAATCTTGTCCGGGGTAACTTCGGAATATCTTACACTTATCGTATTCCCGTAATAGAAGTAATTAGAAAATATTTACCTTTTACATTAATCTTTTCATTAACAAGTTTTATAATTCAATTATCTCTGGGATTTTTACTTGCTTTAATCTCAGTAAAAAAGATAAACGGATTTTTAGACATTACGATTTCAAAAGCAAGTCTTGCTCTGTACTCAATCCCTTCTTTTGTAATAGGAGTCTCTCTGATTTTCATTTTTTCCGATTGGTTAAATTTTTTCCCCTCATCCGGGTTGAGTTCATTCGATTTTAATTCTTATTCTCTTATTGGAAAGTTTACAGATTACATTGTCCATATGATTTTACCTTTAATAACATTATCGCTTGCCGGAATTATAATGTTTTATAAATATATTCGAGATAATATAGTTGAAGTATACAATAAAACATTTATAGAAAACCTTAGGATGCACGGTTTAAGCGAAAAAGAAATTGCAAAAAAACATGTTATTCCCAATGCAATCAGTCCGCTTATATCCGTTGCAGGCGTCGAATTAGGACTCCTCTTTGGCGGTGCTCTAATTACGGAAGTGATTTTTTCATTACCCGGGATGGGACGATTAACGGTAAATGCAATTCTCTCCCGGGATTATCCTTTGGTTGTCGGCTGCACCTTTACTGCAGGAATTTTGGTTATCATTACCAATTTGGCCGCTGATTTAATTAAAGCAAAACTGGACAAGAGATTGGTGAAAGGAATTATAAACTAAATGCATTTTAAAATAAAAATCTGGCATTTTGTTTTGGCTCTAAGTGTAATAATTATGATAGTCAGATTTAATCTATTATTAAATACATTTTTGCTTTTTATCCAATTAATAAAATTATTTATATCCAAACCCTCTTTAGCAATTGAACAATTAAATTTTTCCATGATTGATTCTTTTACCTCGTTTTTATTTATTATAATAATTCCCATATTTATTTTTATTAAGAAGAAAAAGATCGCCGTACTTTTTAATATCATAAATCTTACGTCATTTATAATAATATTATTAATATTTTTCTTCTGTATGGCCCCCCTAATTGCTGATTCAAATCCCAACTTTCAAAAAAATTTATCAGTAACAAAACTGTTGCCGCCATTTAGTTCTATTAAAGTTATACATCTGGCGGCTGGGGAAGGTCCCAGCAACTATCTAATGGATTTTATTAGTTTAAAAAATAAAGTAATACAAAGATCATTTAATGAAAATATTTTATTTGCGGATAGTGTTGATGATGGTCAAAAATTTATTTATTATCAGCACGGTTCTGCTTTCGAATTACCTAAATCGAAGATTATAGTGAATAACGGAAAACCTCTTATTACTCAGAAATATTTTTTATTGGGAACCGACGAATTAGGCAGGGATGTATACTCTAGATTAATATACGGGGCGCGAATTTCTTTATTTGTGGGACTCGGTTCTGTAGCAATTTCTTTATTTCTCGGTTTATTCCTGGGGTTTTTTGCCGGATATCCCGGCGGTTTAATTGATTCGGCACTAAATAGAATAACGGATATGTTTCTTGCTTTTCCTATAATTTTTCTTATTATTTTAATATTAGCTCTGTGGGGAAATTCACTTATAAGTGTAATTGTTGTATTAGGTTTTTCAGGATGGATGAGTTTGTTTAAAATTGTGCGGGGCGAGGTTATTTCATTAAAAAATAAAGATTATTTTATAAATGCAAAATTGATTGGTCTTTCGAGAAAAAAATTATTAATTAAAGAAGTATTACCGGTAATATTAGCCCCAGTAATTGTAAATCTTGTTTTTCAGTATGCAAACGTAATATTAGCAGAAGCAGCTTTAAGTTATTTGGGATTAGGAACCGGAAGTACGTATCCCTCTTGGGGTGCAATGATCGAAGCCGGACAGAATTATTTATCTCATGCATGGTGGATGATATTTTTCCCGGGTTTAATATTGTTCTTAACTTTATATACGGCAAATAATCTCGGCCAAAAGATAAACATTTATTTTAATCCTCGTATTGAAGCATGATAAACGAAAAATATATTATTAAGAAAAAGCTGGGCAAAGGAAGAAGCAGCGTCTTCCTTTGTGAAGACATTGATATGCCGGAGAAAGATATCGCGATAAAGATCCTACCTGAAAAGGCCGACGAATTTGAAAAACAAATATTCAAGAATGAATATTTAACACTTTTAAAATTGAATCATCCGAATATTATTCGTCCTTTTGATTACGGGACAATTCAAAAAATTGAAAACGAGAAGGGGAACGTATCGTTAGGAAGTAAATTCTTTTCTCTTGAATTTAATGAAGGAGATGAACTTCTTAAGTTTACTTCAATAAAAGATGAACATGTACTGAGAATAATTGTAACACAAATTTGTTCCGTTCTCTATTATTTACATCTTTCAAACTATATATATTATGATTTAAAACCCGAAAACATTTTAGTTTCATTTGTAAACAGACAGCCACTTATTAAAGTAATTGACTTGGGGTTTGCCCAAAACATATTAGACACTAACGAAAGTGTTGTTAGAGGTACAGCCGAATATATTGCCCCGGAAATATTAAAAAGCGAAAGTCACGATAGCCGGGTTGATTTTTATTCACTCGGTATGGTTCTATATAGAATTATATACAATAGATTTCCTTTTAACACGGGAAATGAATTAGATATATATAAAGCTCACATTGAAAAAGAATTTGAATTTCCTGAAGTAAATTATTCCGAAGAGCTCATTAAAACCGTTAAAAAATTATTACAAAAGGATCCATCAGATCGATATAATAATGCACTTGACATTTTGGAAGAGTTAAGTGTACCAATTGATGATAATCTTTCAAAAGATTGGCTGCCGGCAAAAATTTTTTCTAATAGAAAGGATTCACTTACAATATTAAAAACTTATATATCGGATAATTCAAGCAGCGAGGTTTTTTCTATTCGAGGTTCGGAAGGGGCAGGGAAAACATCTCTTGCTTTCGAATTATATTCCAATTACGAAAATGCAGTTTTTATCAGCAACAACACTTCATTGACAGGTATTAACTTTCTCCGTTTTTCCATTAATAAAATTATATTCAATGATTTTGTTTTTCCAAAATTGAAACCGGAACTTTTAAAAAGTTTAAGAGATATCTTTAATCACCCAACCGACTTAGTAAATAAATTGAAATCTTTTTTTAGCCAATTGTCTACAGCATGCAGTTTCATTATAATTTTTGATGCATTTAACAATTATGATGATTATACTATCGAAATCTGGAAAAATATTATACCTATTCTTCAAGTTAATAAAATAAAAGTTATATTAACGGAAAACAGCGATAAACATTTTATAACAAATTTTATTCACAACTTAAGAGAAGTAAATCTAACCCCCTTTACCGATGCACATTTATCGGAATATTTAGAAAAAAGATTCCCGCCATTTTTCCCGAAAGGCGAACTAAAACGTCTTATTATATCTTACGCTGACTTATTGCCCGGCAATATTGAAAGTTTTATAAAAGATATAATATATCTAAAAATTCTCAAGTTTACACCAAAAGGAATTGAGATAATTCAAGATAATAGAACAGATTCGATATTAAAAAGTTCTCATGATGAAATATACAATCTGCGCTTTACCGAGCTATCTGAAGAAGAAAAATCAATTTCTCAATTTATTTCGGCCTTCGAAATAAACATAAACCCGAATATTATTTTAAAATATTTTGATTTATTAACTGAAGAATTATTATTGCATTTATCCAAATTGGAACAAAAAAATATTATTCAGCATGTACAAACAAATTCAAATCCGAATTTTGTTTCCGAAGGATTAAAGAGATTTATTTATTCGACCGTAAAAGATAAAAGTAGTTTTCATTCTTCAATTTCAAAATTCCTATTTGCAAATTTTCCGGACATTGGAAGTTTAGAGCTTGCCAAACAATTTGAATTATCCGAAAATTATGATGTCAGCTATGAAATTTTAGATAAAGAAATAAAACGGGCAGATGACGTTTCCGCATACTCTTATGAAAAGAGCATTCTGGAACATCTTACCGAATTTCCGTTAAGTACAAAAATCAAGCTTAATATAAAAATTAAATTGGCAAACATCTATTTTAAATTGAGCCAGTACCAATCTTCAATTAATTTAATCGATTTAATATTAAGAGAATCCAAGGAATTAAAATCGGACAATGATTTATTATTTCTAAAAGCCAGATGCTTTATCGGATTGACAGAATTTGGCGAGGGGAAAAAAATAATTGAAACTATACTCCCTAAAATTAATGATAATAAAAAGAAACAAATAATAATGCTTGAACTTGCCACAGTAGAATTTAATCTCAATCAATATGATAAAGCTAAATCAATATGTGAAACAATTATTGGGGATAAATCATCGGGATTAGAAGAAAAAGGACAATCTTTCGAAATGTTAGGTCTAATTTCAGTCCATAAAAATAATGACCTCAAAAATGCATTTGCTTTTTTTAATAAAGCCGGCACTTTTTATGAGAAAGCTAAACTTAATTTTCAATTTGCCCAAAATTTAATGAACATAGGAATTATAAATATAATTCAGGGAAAATATGAAGAAGCAAATATTTATCTAGATCAATCATTAAAAATAAACCGATCTATTGGAAACATTGAACAAGAAGGTAAATTACTCATGAATTATGGCGCCAATCTTTATAAAATACTAGATTTAGATAAAGCAATTGATTCTTATGAGAAAGCTTTATCTATCTTTGCGAGTTTAGGAAATAAGAAAGGTTACGGACTACTTCTTATTAATTTGAGTGAAATCTATACCATAACATGCGAATATCAAAATGCGATCGATTATTTAAATGTGGCAATAAATTCTTTTAGGCAATTAGAGAATATCGATGAAGAATTAGAAGCTCTTTTCCTTTTGGGGAAATTAAGTTTTATAATTGGAGACTATGAAGGTCTAAAAGGTGTTGTTAAGCGATATGAATCTTATATGGCAGAAAATAATTTAAATGAAAAACATAAAAATTATCTTCAGTTGCTAACAATAATAATTAAACAAAATGAAGATCCAAAGTATGATACTATGGAATTACTAAAACATTTAAGAAATTTTTTCCTAGAAGAAAAAAATTTCTATGATTATATGTTTATCACATCATTCCTAATAAAAAATTTAATTCAAAAAAAATCACTAGATGATGCCATTGATATATTAAATTCTAAAGAACTAATTAAAATATGCGAAGAGAATTTAATTTTTGAAGCTGAAAGAAATTATTTAATCGGATTCGTAATAAACTTAAAGCCTTCATTAGACACAAAATCCCCAATTGATTATTATAATATTGCGTATGATAAAATTTCTAATACTTATGTAACCGAATTAACATGGGAAATTCTGTTTTCGTTAACAAAATCATACAACGAAAGAGGTAATTTGAAAAAAGCACTTGAATTTGGTAAATATGCTTTGTCATTAATCAATTTTATTGCAGGAAATATTAAAGACTATCGGCTAAGAAATACATATTTAGAAAAAGATGAAAGAAAAGAAGCGTTAGAAAAATTAAATTCTATATAATTTTAATTTGACTGATGAGTAAATACTTCGCAAAAATAAAAGTTTATTCGGATTTAGAGGATGTGTCTTCAATTGATTCAGCATTAAAACAACTCGAGTTAAAGGACCTTCATATTATCCCGACGTTCTCAAAAAGATTTTCAGTTGAGCCGAATGTTATAATAATAATTCAGGTAAATGATATAGAATCAAACTTATTAAATAAAATAATTAAGGTTAAAAATAATGTAAAAAATAAAATTTTATTTGTTATACCAAACAATAATGCATTATTAGTAAGCTCAATTGCTAAATTAGGATTTATAGATATTTTTGTTTTCCCATATGAATTGTACAAGTTTATATCATATTTGGAAGAGGTCGTTGTTAATAATGCGTTTTTAACATCAACATTGTCCACTCGGGATTTTGCTGAAAATCTTGATGAATTTAGTTCAATAATGGGGCAATCAAAAAATTTATTGAAAATTATAAATCTTGCCAAGAAAATTTCCGAAAGAAAAGACATGAATGTCCTCATAAGGGGAGAAACAGGTACCGGGAAGGGCTTATTAGCTCGAGCTATCCATAATAATAGCAAAGAATCAAGAGGTCCCTTTGTAGACATCGTTTGTTCTTCCATACCTGAAAATTTATTGGAATCGGAGCTATTTGGCCATGAAGCAGGAGCATTTACTAATGCAAAGAGCAAAAAACCAGGCTTATTCGAACTTGCAGAAGAAGGCACACTATTCCTCGATGAAATTGGTGATCTCAGTTTAAATATTCAGAAAAAGCTTCTAAGAACAATAGAGAAAAAAATAATTCGGCGATTAGGCGGAATTTACGATATCCCAATTAATAATAGGCTAATATCTGCCACAAATATGAATTTAGAATCTTTAATCGAAAAAAACATATTTAGAAGGGACCTTTATCATAGATTAAATGTAGTTTCGCTTGAACTTCCACCTTTAAGGGAACGAGAGGGAGATGCAATTTTATTAGCAGAACATTTTATAAATGAATTTAGCAAGCAATTTAATAAAGTTATTAAAAAAATTGATTTGGAAACAATTGATTTTATATCTCAATATCCTTGGCCGGGAAATGTAAGAGAGTTAAAGAATTCAATTGAAAGAGCTGTATTATTGACTAATGATTCTATTATCAGATTAAAAGATTTTTCAAATTTAATAAATACTAAACAACCATCATTAGTAGGCGATGAGAAAACAATCAATTTTCCGCAATATATAAATGTTGACTTAAATTATACAAACACAACCATTAAGAAATTAAATAAAATTTATGCAAAACAAGTGCTTGATAAAGTAAGAGGGAATAAATCAAAAACTGCAAGATTATTGGGAATATCACGCCCAAAACTTGATTCGCTATTAAATAATCCAAATAAGTAGATTTTAAAGCAAATAATTGCTGAAATTTTCAAAGAGTAGAAACAAAAATTAATTTGCTGAATTTCAAATATTACTAAATTAAACTAATTTCAAAGTTTCATTTATAAATTGTAAATAATATTTACAAAACAACTTATTTTCCCGAAAGGAATCAGTAATTATTACTTGTGTTGATTTTTATTATCATTAAAATAAAAGAAATCAAATTGACTCTCAAATGGCATAAACCTTGCCCTTATAACCACGCTTAAAACTATAATATCTATTTTAAATAAGGTGCGAGGGAGAACATGCAGAAAACTATTTTCACTATAATCCTCTGCGGGTTATTTTTTGTTGCAGCTTATGCTGAAGGAAATCAAAAAAATAACAAAAAAGTGGAGGAAGCCTGTCGTTACCGCGTTCAATCTACTAACGTCTCTCTGCAAGTTAGTCAAGCAACTATTAATAATAAGGCATCTGAACAAAATATTTATTTGCCTAATACTATTAATAGTTCGACTGCACAATTAGAAGCGTTGGGCACCCGTTATGGCTGGTCTAAATCTAATTCTCAGTTAAATGAACTGGGAGATCAGGTTGACACTCGTTATGGCTGGTCCAAATCTAATTCTCAGTTAGATGAACTCGGTAGCCGTTATGGCTGGTCTAAGTAAAATTATTTAAGAAGGAGAAATGCCTCAATTTAATTTTACTTAAAAATTTCTTATTTTAAGGCCTTCAATAAAAATATTGAGGGCTTTTTTAATTTAATCCCTGCATATTTGTGAACAATCTTCAAAATACTTATACATCGAAAAGAGTATATATATTTTTTTGCCTTCTTTCTTTTATTTTTTTTACCCAGACTTTTACTTTAAAAGCACAAAATCAATGGCTTGAAAAGGACAGCGAGCACTTTAGAGTTATATATAGACCTTCACAGGCCTTTCTTGTACCGCATGTAATTACTTCGGCTGAGACAGCATTAAAAACCTTAATGAAACTTTTCGATTATCATCCCACTGAAAAAATTGTAATTGCACTATATGATGTAAGTGATTATGGGTTTGCTTCAACAACATCTGTCCCGGGAAATTTTATTCGCCTGGAGATAGAACCATTTGAGCATGAATATGAGAATATTCCTTTTAACGAGAGGTTCCAATGGATACTAGGCCACGAATTAGTTCACGTTGTAGTTGATGATCATCCTTCGGATATTGAATCTATAGCAAGAACTCTGTTTTCAAAAGTAGAGCCTGAAAAAGAGCAGCCCCTTTCCGTACTTTATAGTTTATTAACGAGTGACAACAGATATACTCCGAGGTGGCATCAGGAAGGAATTGCCGTTTTTTTAGAAACTTGGTTAAGCGGAGGATTCGGCCGTGTTCTAGGAAACTTTGATGAAATGTATTTTAGAAGTATGGTTTGGGAATCAATAAAGTTTCCTTCATACATTAAACTAGATGCTACAACCAGCCAGACAAATTTTTTACTTGGTATGCTATATTATCTTTATGGAGCCAGATTTTGTGCTTACTTATCTTTGAAGTATGGACCTGATAAACTTATAGAATGGTATAAAGAAGGACCGGGAGATTTTTATGAGGGATTTATTGTAAAGTTCAAAAAAGTATATGGAATTGATCTGGACCAGGCATGGGATGAATTTATTCAAAATGAAAAATATTTTCAAACTCAAAATATTAAAAAACTTGAATCTTCAAGGTTGACTTTTATACATCATCTTACAACAAAACCGACAGGATGGGTCACAGAACCTCATTTCGATCCCACTGATAATTCAATCATATATGGTTTTGATGCGCCAAATCATTTAGCTCAAATTAGAAAATTATATTTATATACTTTAATGTCTGAAAAACTTGGAACTCTTCCTACTCCCAGTTTAATAAAAGTTGCTTCAACCGCATTCGATAAAAAAATTAAATTTTTCTTTTATACAACAAAAAATAATGAACTATACAGAGATATTTGGGTTTTAAATACTGATAATAAAAAAACAAGATTGCTTTTTCCCAATTGCCGTATTGGAGATTTAACAGTATCTTCTGAAACCCATAACTTATGGGGTGTCCTTCATTCGGATGCTGAAACTTCTTTAATAATCTCTCCTTTCCCTTATAAAACCCTTATTCCTTTAATAAAATTCAATGTGGGTGACGAGATTTATGATCTTTCAATTAGTCCATCAGGTAAATATTTAGCGGCTGTTTTACATAGAAACAATGGTCAACAATCAATCATTTTAGTAAATGGCGACAGCCTAAAAAACGGATCGGAATTTAAATACATTACAATCACAGATCAGGGATCACCTGAAAGTCCATCTTGGAGCCCCGATGGGAAATTCTTATACTGGAATGCATATATAAATGGTGTTTCAAATATTTATAGACAGGATATTAGGACATCCGATACTGAACCCATGAGTAATGTAATAACTGGATTATTTAAGCCAATTTATATAAGCAAAGATTCTTTATTTGCTTTTGAATTTACTGCTAATGGTTTCAAACCTGTCATTATTCCCAATAAAACGGCAGGTCGTTTGTATGCTATAAAATACTTAGGAGAAGAAATTGCAGAAAAAGATCCGGAAGTAACTAAATGGACATTAAAGCCAAATCCTATTAAAATTACAGATACAACGAAGGTGAGGAATTTTCATAATTATAATTCATTGGCAAGTTTGAAAATTCTGACATTTATTCCAGTAATAACAGGATTCCAGGATCAAAAAGTATTTGGATTTTTCACACATATTTCCGATCCACTAATTATAAATGATTTAAGTATAGAATTCGGCGTAGCCCCAACTCAATTTAGCAAAGGATTACCTAGATATCATCTTCGAGCTAAATATGAGTACAAGAAAAGAATTTCATTGGGATTTGACTATAACGCTCCTGATTTTTACGATTTATTTAACGATAGAAAATCCGGCATGGTGGGTATGAAATATTCATTAGGATACACAAATTATTGGGTGTATGATAATCCATTAAAGGTAATGCAAACCTCTTCTATTGATTATTATTCAGGGATAAAATTTTTTAATGATAACATTGTTAAAGTATCTCAGCCTGATTTTGGAGTTGCACAAACCACAATAAATTCCAAAAACCTAAGACGCAGTATTGGAAGCGTAGATTTTGAACAAGGTAATGAATTTAATGCGACTTTAATGGGCTTTGGAACCCAAACTCCTAAATTGCTTGCAGCAGGCCAGATATACGGAGAGTGGGATAATTATTCTACGTGGCTATGGCCTCACAATATTTTTCATTTTAAGTTAGCTTCAGGTATAGCATTAGGAACAAATAATTTGGTGCAAGCACAATTTTACTTCGGAGGCTTCGGCAATCGAAAAGTTGAAGATGAAGAAGTTAACCAATATCGAAAAGTATTCAGGTTTCCGGGAATTCCCATATACAGCTTAAATGCAGATAAATTTTTCAAAGTTATGATTGAAAATGAACTGCCCCCGCTTCGATTTAGTGACTTTTCAATCGGCCAACATTATTTAAGTCATGCAAGTTTATCATTTTATTCTCAGGCTTTAGCAATAAAATCACCAGGACTTGAAAAATGGGTAGATGCCGGGGCTCAAATTAATTTAGTATTCAAACATTGGTTTAATTTGGAGTCTACTCTTTCCGCCGGTATTGGAAGGACTTGGTATTCAAAAGATAATTCATGGCAATCTTATGGTAATAACTGGGAATGGTTCTTATCATATAAGTTACTTCGGAACTAAGCATAAAATGCATTTTTAATTATTCAACAATTATTACCTCTCATTTAAAGCCTTATTTTTATTTATTTTGTAAATAAATTATTATATTTGTTACAGGCTTAATTAAAACTATCTTCCGAATATTTTTAAGTGGATTTTATTAGGCTTTCCTCTCCGTTTTTAATATTTATTTTGAAAATTTGCGTTTTAGGTTTTAGCTTTGGTCGAAAACACTTTAGATATAATTAATAAAATTCTAGGTAATTATTTCGATAAGGTTCAGATTACTGAATTTAAAGAACTTCTATCTAAATCATTAACGGCAAAAAGCAAATTAAAATCTCCCTCAAAATCAACTTATAAGGAAATACCTAATTCAAAAATACCTCAAGAAGGATCTTTTCTTGCAAACGTAGATTTGTTGATCACCTATGCGAATGATAAACTTTCAAAACAAAAATTTATTGAACTACTCTTATTTTTAGGTGAAACTTGCATTTCTTTTGGCGAATTATATTTAGCCTGCCAAATTTATGATCGTATACTTACAACCGTGGGCAATGATACATCATTCACAAATATTGCAGCCCATTCTCTTTTGGCCATTGGTGAAATATACAGCAGGCAGGCGCAATGGGAAGAAAGTATTAAACATGTTAATAAAGCAAAAGTATTATTTGATAAGCAGAAGGATCTAAAAGGTACTGCTAAATGTAATAACCTATTAGGAACTATATATGGAGATAAGGGGCTGGTTAAGAAGGCTAAAAAAAGTTTTGAAAACAGTTTGACATTTTTAAATCCAAAAATTGATATTGCATTAGTCGGAATGGTGGAAACTAACCTTGGTATATTAAATACAATTCACGGAGATTACGATAAAGCATTATCGTTTTATCAAAGAGCTTTGATTAACTATAATCAAATAAAAGATCTAAGAAGAATTTGTCAACTAAGGCATAACATAGGAATGCTGCATACGGAAAAGAACGAATATGAATCTGCATTAAGAGAATTTGATGCTAGCATTGAGATCGCAATAAAAGCAAGTTATTTACCTGATCTAGCTGTTTCATATTTAAGTAAAGCATACATTTATACTCAGCTAAATGATTTTCAGCTTGCTGCCGCGTTTGCAGACAAATCGTTTGATATAAGTTATAAGATAAAAGACAGACTTTCTATCGCCGATCTTTATAAAATAAGGGGAATTATAGAAAGAAAATTAAAACACTATGAGCTGGCCAAAAGTTATTTCTTAACCAGTATTAGAATAAACATAGAGTTAGAAAATATTTTAAACCAGACAGAAAGTTTATACGAGCTAGGTTTATTATATAAAGAAATAGGGAACATAGAAGAAGCAAAAAGAAAACTCAGATCCGCTCTTAAGAATTCACAAAAGATTGAAGCAAAACAGTTGACAAAAAAAATAAACAATTTGATATCCCAAATCGAGAAGCAATAGTCTTCAAATTTTCTTTTTCTTAAAAATCAGCGTATTTTAATAACACTTCTAAAGAATTTTATGTTAATCTTATATTTCATTTAATGTTACTTAATCGGTTATTTTTAATTTATAAGTAAAACATTATATTATTTTAGCTTTATAAATGGATTTTTAACATCAAATACTAAAGTTAAATTGGAATGAAATTTTCTGAATTCAAGAAAAATATAGATAATATTGAAAAAAGGTCCGGGACTGATGATTTCTCAGCAAAGATTCATAATCTCGAGATAATACTTGATATAGTAAAAAGCATTAATGGAACTTTAATACTTGATGACGTACTGCAATTAGTTCTAAAAAATGCAATTAACATTACTAATTCCGATCGTGGTTTTATCGTTTTAAGAAACTCTTATGACAAGTTAGAATATAAATTAGGTTTAGATTACGACGGACTTCAACTAACTGAAAATTTATTTAATATTAGTACAACTGTCGTTCAAGATGTTTTTAAAACCGGACAATCCCGATTTATTGAAGGTGCATTAAACGATACGAACAATGATCCAAGTAAGAGTATTTTAAGATTAGAACTTCAAACAATACTGTGCTCTCCGCTTATAACCGAAGATAAAAAGATTGGTGTTATATATGTTGACAGCAAACGCCTTCATAAAATAAAAGCTCGTGAACTTACAGACACTTACGAAATTCTTGCCGGACAAGCAGCAACAGCTATAAGAAACGCTCAACTCTATAATGGACAGATAAGCGCATACAATGCCTTAAACGAAGCTAATATACAACTAATTCAGGCTGAAAGGAAAGCGCTAAAATCCAGCATTGATTCCGAAATTGGCCAGTCTCTACAGGGTCTTGTACATTTAGCACTTCTGGAAACCGAAAGTTTAATGCGCACAATTGAAAAAACCCAAAAGGAATATCCTGTTCAAAACGAAAATTTGGATTCAATCCTTTTTGATAGATTAAAACTTAAATCGAAAGTGGCTATTGACAGCATAAGGAATATCCAGAAATACGCACAGGTACTTATTGAAACATCTATAATGGATTTGAACAAAGACAGCGGGGACTTGAATAGAACTATCCAATCCGTTATTAAATATTTATCACCAATGAAAAAGTTTAATAATGTATTATTTAAAACAGAGTTTAATACAATCCCGATTTGTAAATATGACTCAGAGCAAATTCAACATTTACTTGTTCATCTTTACAATAATTCTGTTGAGGCCAAAGATGATGCAACTATTACAACTAAGTCTTATTTTAAAGACAATTACATCTTCATAGAAGTAGAAGATAACGGACCAGGTTTTCCAACCGGAGTGATTAATCCATTTTACGAAGTGATTTCATCCGGGAAAACAAGTTACGGCCTTTATTTATGCAAAAGTATTATTGACCGGCATAACGGCCAGATAAAAATCCTTGATAAAAAACCCGGAGCAATTGTACAATTTTCGCTACCTGTAATTTAACAATATGACTAAATCACATTTAAAATATTTTCAATTGTTGTATGATCAAATACCTTTTCCCGTTCAAATTATAAACGAAGAAGGAAAGATCTCCTACGTTAATGATGCATTTTCAACTCTTTGGGGCTATACTCTTTCCGAACTCGGCGAATACAAAATTTTTAATGATTCGGAACTTAAAAAAAGCGGTGCCCATGCAGCCATTCTAAATACATTTGAAAATGGCACCCGCAATGTTTTTAATAATTATGCAGATATACTTTTAAAAAGTAAAGAAATAACTTTACCGGTATTCAAAACAAAAATATTTCCTATCTCTTTCGAAAATAAAAATTATGTCGTTCTTTTTCATGAAGATAAAAGCGACATAGTCTTAGCTGAAGAGGAGGCAAAAAAAGCAAGAGACGGAAATAAAGAAGCGGAAAGATTAAAAGAAACTTTTTTAACTGTCCTGTCTCATGAACTTCGCACACCTTTAAATATTATTTTAGGATATTCTTCATTAATAAAAGAAAGCCTGAAAGATAAAATAAACTCTGAAGATCGTGTTTATCTGGACAACCTATACAGCGGCAGCGAGCGTTTGTTTAACAGTATTACTCAAATGCTTGAGTTCGCTCAAATAGAAGCCGGAAATTATGCTTTAAATATTAATACCATTGAATTCACATCAATAGTTAAAGCATGTGTAGATGCAAACATAGCAAGAGCTAAGGAGAAAAACATTGATCTTAAAACTAAATTTTTAGAAGAAAAAATTTATGTGGATGTCGATAATCAAAGCTTGGAGAATACAATTAACAACATTCTAAATAATGCTATAAAATTTACGCGTCAGGGTTTTATTGAAGTTGAAACGAGTATTCTCACAGAAAGAGAACTCGCTATGTGTAAGATAAAAGATTCGGGCATCGGTATTTCAACAGCATATCTGGATCATCTGTTTCAGCCTTTCAGCCAGGAGGATTTAAATATCGGTAGAACATTCGAAGGCAACGGGTTGGGCCTGGCTTTAGCCAAAAGATATATTGAAAAAATGGGAGGATCATTGCTGGTTGACAGTATTAAAGGTGTTGGTTCCACTTTTACATTCACGCTTCCGCTTTCGTCAACTTCCGTAAATACGGATAAAAAACCGACAACTTCGGAAAAATTAAAACTGAATAAAATTTTATTAATAGATAATAAAAGCGAATCCTTTGAGTTACTTTCAGCTTTCCTTAAAAATAAATATGAGATTAAGACACAAGATATAAAAAATTTTCATCTCGTAATTTTAGATAAAAGCGATTATGACATTATTATTTTAGACGTAAATCAAAATCAGTGGGATTTATGTTTGAGAATGTGTAAGGATATTAAGAAAAACGACCCCATGAAACGGTCTTTATTAATAATTTCAAGCGAATTCGTAGAAGATAGAATAAATGAATTTTATGCAGCCGGAGCAGATAAGTTTTTAGTTAAACCATTTTCAAAAAAAGATTTGATTAAAGTTTTGAACGAATGGGAAAAATCTTAATTTATTTTTAATACTCTTCGAAATTTATCCCTTAGAACATTATTATCTTCACTATAATTATTTAGTTATTGAAAACATAAGAATTAACAAAAAAAAATAAATTTTTTTAAAATAGAATTAATTTTCATAACTAATGTGATTCTTTTATAACTAAATATTTTTAATTAATTTATAATCTATATTAGAAACCTTTAGGTTTTGTATGCATGAAATAGATGATCTAAAAACCAAAGTTCAAAGGGCGTATAAAGAATGGGAGAAAAATACCTACCAAAAATCAATTAAGCATAACCCCGAAAGAAAAATTAAATATACAACCGCTTCATTTTCGCAAGTTAATCCTCTCTATACATTAAATGATATAAAAGCAAAAGACTACTTGAATAAAATTAATTTTCCCGGTGAATTTCCATATACTCGCGGGATACAACCGACAATGTATCGAGGTAAATTGTGGACAATGAGGCAATATGCAGGATTCGGTACTGCAAAGGAATCAAACGAACGTTATAGATATCTACTTTCTCAGGGGACTTCGGGATTATCAGTAGCATTCGATCTGCCCACGCAAATTGGTTATGATAGCGACGAACCTATTTCTTATGGTGAAGTTGGAAAAGTTGGAGTTGCAATTGATACTCTTGCCGATATGGAAATTCTCTTCGATAAAATCCCGCTTAATAAAATTTCCACTTCAATGACAATTAACGCCTCCGCAGCAGTTTTATTGGCAATGTATATTGCGGTCGCCGAAAAACAAGGCGTTTCAAAAAATAAAATAAGCGGCACAATTCAGAATGATATTCTTAAGGAATATATCGCTAGAGGGACTTACATTTATCCGCCTAAATCAAGTATGCGACTAATAACTAACATATTTGAATATTGCGCTAAGGAAGTCCCAAAATGGAATACAATTTCCATTTCGGGTTACCACATAAGAGAAGCCGGCTCAACAGCAGCTCAGGAAGTAGGATTTACTCTTGCAAATGGAATTGCTTATATTCTGGCGGCCTTGAAAGCCGGACTTGATATTGATGAGTTTGCTGGTCAATTGTCTTTCTTTTTTAATGCTCACAATGATCTACTTGAAGAAGTTGCAAAATATAGAGCAGCCAGAAGGCTGTGGGCTAAAATTATGAAGGAAAGATTTAAGGCTAAAAAAGATAGATCCATGATGTTGAGATTTCACACTCAAACTGCAGGATCAACATTAACAGCCCAGCAAGTTGACAACAATATTATCAGAGTCACTATTCAAACATTGGCGGCAGTTTTAGGCGGAACACAAAGCCTTCATACAAATTCCAAAGACGAAGCTCTTGCACTGCCGACGGAAACTTCGGTTATGACCGCTTTACGGACACAGCAAATTGTTGCTTATGAAAGCGGAATCACCAACACTATAGATCCATTAGCCGGCTCGTATTTTTTGGAAGCGATGACAGATCAAATTGAGAGTGAAGCGGAAGAATATATTAACAAAATCGATTCAATGGGCGGAATGATAACTGCAATTGAAAATGGTTACATACAAAAAGAAATTCAAAATGCCGCTTATAAATATGAAAAAGAAATTGAAAACGGCGAAAGGATTATTGTTGGCGTAAATAAATTTCAAGCTCTTGAAGATCAAAAGCCTGAATTGTTAAAGATCGATTTGAAAGTTCAAGATGAGCAAATTAAATTTTTACAAAAAGTCAAATCAGAAAGAGATAACGAAAAGGTGAAAAGTACATTGAATGATTTGAAAAAAGCGGCTGACGGAAATGAAAATATAATTCCATTCATTTTAAATGCTGTAAAAGTTTATGCAAGCGTCGGAGAAATTTGTAATACAATGAGGTCGGTATTCGGAGAATATAAAGAAACTGTAGTTATTTAATTAAAGTTCATTAACCTAAAATAAAAATTTTATGAATATAACTCATATTGAGCACATTGGTATCGCTGTTAAGAATCTTAAAGAATCAATTAATTTTTATGAAAAAATTCTTGGATTAAAGTGTTATTCCATAGAAGAGGTTAAAGATCAAAAAGTAAAAACCGCCTTCTTTATGATAGGCCAAACAAAGATAGAGCTTTTGGAATCGACGGAGCCCGAAAGTCCGATTAGTAAATTTATTGATAAGAAAGGTGAAGGCGTACATCATATTGCATATGCAGTTAACAACCTTCAGGAAGTATTAGATGGGCTGGAAACAAAGGATATAAAACTGATTGATAAACGGCCTCGAAAGGGCGCCGAAGGATTAAATATAGCATTCCTTCATCCTAAATCTACATTTGGAGTAATGATTGAATTATGTGAAAAAAAATAGAATATATCGCATAGCATATAATTTATTCGTTGGCCAATAATAATTATATTCAATTTCATTTTGGGAAACTCAAAAATGTTAAACTTTAAAGAATCTTTTTTTGTCATTTTACATTCTGTTTTTTATGAAGTGGAATGAATTTATTAAAAGCAAAAACCTTAGAATAGAATTTTTCATAACACTTATTCTATTGGCAGCAACATTATTTTTGCTCACTCACTTTCTTGATTATGTCGAATTAAGGCAAGGTATAGTATTACCGGATCCGGTTTTGAGTCTCTTTAATCCAATAAACCTTACATGGCTTACATTCGGATTAATTTATAGTTCTTTAATTCTTGCCTTATTTTTACTAGCAAAAGATCCGGATAGGTTAATGTTTGCTATTCAAGTTTACATCATATTTGTTTATGTTAGAATAGCAGCTATGTATTTAGTCCCTTTTAATCCGCCTAGCCATATGATTCAGTTAAACGATCCGTTTGTTCAATTTTTCGGAACCGGGAAATTATTAACAAAGGACCTTTTCTTTTCGGGACATACGGCAACTCTTTTTATATTGTTCTTGGTTACAAAAAATAAATATTTTAAATATTACTTTTTGATTGCAACAATCATTGTTGGATTTGCAGTCCTTTTACAGCATGTTCACTATTCCATTGATGTTTTTGCAGCTCCGTTTTTTACGTATATTTGTTATAGAATTGTTTGCATTTATAACAAAAATAGAAAAAGAATTTTCTAAAAAATAAGGACCGGGGATTTATTTGGGGATATTAAATGAGTTTAACTTTCTTGTGCACCTACTCAAAACCACTGAATTGGGTAATTACTATTTTAGATTTTTAATTGAATAATAATTCTTAATAGAATACAGGATACTTTTTAATGTCTAAGGATAAACCGGATATTGCAGAAATTTCCAGAGTTGTTACTAAGATTTTTAACTCGCAAGGTTCTGGCTCAATTATTGGTTCAAAGGATTACGGATCACTTGAGGAATTTAAGCAATTTCTGGCTGAAAAAATTTCCTGGTTAATGGATAATAAATTCGATCTGCTGATTAACATTTTATATAGAATTGATATTGGTGAAGATAAGCTGCAAAGACTTTTCGCTGATAAGGATAGACATAATATTCCCGAAGCATTATCTGATTTAATAATCGAACGACAGCTGCAAAAAATTGAATTTAGGGAAAAACATAGACAAGGAATTTTATAAATTATATAAATAATTTTAAATGGCATAATTGCCTTTTACTAATTGCGGAGATAAATATGAATGATTTACATAATAACAAAATTTTAATGTTCGTTGATGATTTATACGAGGATCTTGAATTATGGTATCCTAAATTCAGACTTGAGGAAGAGGGCATTAAAGTTATTGTTGCAGGATCAACAAAAGGGAAAATATACACAGGAAAGCATGGCTATCCCTGTGAAGCAAATGCATCAATTGACGAACTTAAAGCTGAAGATTTCGACGGATTAGTTATACCCGGAGGTTTCGCACCTGATAAACTGAGAAGAATACCTAAAGTACTTAAAATGACCAGTCAAATTCACCAAGATGGAAAATTAATTGCTTATATATGCCACGGGGGCTGGATTCCGATTTCTGCTAAAATAATTAAGGGATTCAAATGTACGTCAACGCCCGGTATAAAGGATGACTTAATTAATGCAGGAGCCATCTGGATTAATGAACCTGTTGTTATTGATAGGAACATGGTCTCCAGCCGCGGACCTAATGATTTACCGAAGTTCAGCAGGGAAATCATTAATTATTTATCAACCCAGATTTTTATAAAATTTTAAATAAATAACTTATATATTTTTGACTTTTCAGGAATTCTATTAATGCAAAAAACTCTTTTATTCACATTAATATTTATGAACTTATTTTTCATAAGTTACTCACAGAATTATTCAAAAATTGAAAACGACATAAAAGAATTAAAAGAATCTGATCTCCTTAAACATGCACAATGGAGTATTTTTGCTGAATACATTCATACCGGAGATACCATAGTTTCTTATCATAGTGATGAAAGTTTAGCGCCGGCCTCAGGATTAAAGGTATTTACAACTTCAACGGCTTTAAATCTTCTTGGAGAAGATTATCATTTTAGAACCAGACTTTATTATGACGGTATTGTTACAGATAATGGTGTCTTAAAAGGAAATATTTACATTGTAGGCGGCGGGGATCCAACCCTGGGATCAAATTTAGTCGCAGGTTCGTTGCCTTTGGACAGCTTAATGCTGACTTGGACCCAAGCAGTTAAGAAATTAAATATTAAAAAGGTGGATGGAGCGATTATTGCCGATGCCCTTTTGTTTGACGGCAAAAGAGTTCCGGATTACTGGAACTGGATGGATATTGGAAACTACTATGGTGCAGGAACAAGTGCTTTAACCATCAATGATAATTTATATTATCTTTATTTTCATCCTTCCTTAATAGTAGGCGATAAGGCGGAAGTAATCCAAACCACTCCTGAAATACCCGGGCTTCATTTCATTAATTTTATAACTACCGGTCCTGAAGGATCGGGGGATAACGGTTACATTTATTGCGCTCCCAATCAATTTACAGCTACTTTAAGAGGAACTGTTCCGGCAGGTGTTTCTTCTTTTTCAATAAAGGGCTCAATACCCAATCCTCCATTATTTGCTGCTCAATATTTTAAGAAATTTTTGGAAAGTTCCGACATAAATGTTACAAAGGACTCAAGAGTATTAACAGAGCCAGTTACATATGATAATTCTAAATTAATTACCGCAACCATTTCTCCGTCGTTAAAAGATATCGTTTATATCATAAATAAAAAAAGCGACAATCTTTATGCAGAACAGCTTTTAAAAACATTAGGATTAAAAGAAAAAGGGATTGGAAGTACTGAAGCAGGCATAGAAGTTATAGATACATTTTTAGATTCTGTTGGAATTCCGACTGACGGGTTTAAAATATATGACGGATGCGGCCTCTCCAGAACAGATATGATTACAACTCAAATAATGGTTAAGCTTTTAATATTCATGACAAAACAAAAAGTTTTTAATTCATTTTATAATTCACTTGCAGTAGTCGGAAAAGAAGATGATCCGGGTTATTTTTCAAATTTCGGAGTAAATTCATTACTTCAAAATAATGCTAGGTTAAAATCCGGTTTGATAACAGGCGTAAGAAGTTTTTCCGGTTATTTAAAAGACCTGGACGGCAGAATGATTGCTTTTAGTATGATCATAAATAATCATTCGGGAACTTCAAAACAGATAGACAATATACAAAAGCAAATATTATTGGATCTTGCTTCGTTAAAATAACGCTCAAAATGCAAAAAAATATTGATTTGCTCTCCTAGTTTCTTTTGAAATTGAAAATTAGCCAACTAATAGTTAATTTCTGATATATTTTAATGAGTAATACGCTAAAATCTAAACATTTACAGATTTGCACGATCTGCTATTATAATTTGGAGTTGAGTTAGATGGGATTATTTAATACTAAAGAAATTGAACAGCTTCGCCTTGAAAATGAAGAATTGAAAAATAAATTTCACTTCATGTACGAGAAAGAAGAAAATGCTAAGAAATTAGAGGAAGTATTAAAGCGCTTACGGTATGATGTTGTTCAGCTAAATGAAGATAAGAGCAATATATTAAATGAAATAGAAGCCGTCAAAATTGAAGAAAAGGATAAGAAGGCACAGATTGAAGATCTAAATAAAAAGATTTTTAATCTAAAAGAAATGAAAGATGATTTACAGAATACCGTTCTATCCTATTCAAATCAAATAGACTATATAGATTCAAAACTTCAAGGGAAAGATGAAAGTTCGGAAGCAACTCCGGAAACCTCTTCAGAAGAAATCTCTGAACTAAACGACAAAAAAGAACAGCTTCAAGAATTAATCAATGCATTGAATAAAAAAATATCTGATTTATCAGAAGAAGAAAACGCATTAATAGACAGAATAAAATATAAAAGAAACGAAATTGAGGACATTGAAGAAAACGGCTTAAAACTAATTGAGAAACAAGATAAAATAGCAAAAGATTTAGAAGAGACAGGAGACAAAATAGCTTCGTTAGAAGAGGAAAAGAAAAAGCTTGCTGAAGACATAGACAGTAAAAAGAAAGAAATATTTAACTACAACCAAAAACTACATTTACTTCAAAAAGAATGTTCCGATCTCGAGGAAAACGTAACTTCATTAAGTGAAAAAGAAAATCAATTAAAAATAAACGTTGAAAAGTTTTCAAATCTTGAGAAAAGCAAAGATGAATTGACTCATAGACTGGAAATTTTAAACAACGATTTAGAAGAAAAAACGAAACAAATAGAGAATCTTGAAAAAGATTTTGTAAAATACGAAGAAGAAAACAAGCAAAAGAAGTCCGCAATTCTGGATAATTTATCCGATCTACGCAAGAAGGAAACAAATTTACAGAACAACATAGACAAATTAATAAAAGAAGAAAATTCAAAAAATGAATTACTGAAAGAAATTAATAATATCAATGAAGAATTGAACGGGAAAAAACAGCAGCTTGACGATATCGAATTTAAATTTTTACAACTTGAGGAGGAACAAAGCAAAAAAGAATCCGAGATAAACCTAAAATTATCATCGCTTGAATTAAGAGAAGAAGAACTAAAGGCTGAAATTGTAAAACTAACCGAAGAAGAAAAAGCGAAAAGTGAAATGGTTAAAGAAATAGAAGGAATTAATACTTCTTTAACTGAAAAAAGGAAAGAATTAGAGACTGAGAGAAAAAACTTCCTGATATACAAAGAAGAAAAGGATCAGCAAAAATCCGCAATAGAAACAAATTTATCAGCACTTGCAGAAAGGGAGAAGGAGCTAAACGGCAGGATATCGGAACTTCTTAAGGAAGAAGAATCAAAAAGCAAATTTGTAAAAGAATTAGAAAATATAAATCAAAAGTTGGCAGAGAAGGCTCATCAGCTTGAGGATGCACAACAAAGCTTTTTGAAATTTGAAGAAGAAAAGAATCTTAAAAAATCCGTCTTGGAATCAAATTTATCTTCTCTGCGGGAAAAAGAAGTAGAATTAAGAGACACAATAACCAAACTTACCGAAGAGTTCAAAAACAAAAGTAATTTAGTAAATGAACTAAATTTAGTAAGCAAGGAACTCGAAGAAAAAAAACAGCAGCTAAATATTGTTAAGAATGAATTCTTAAAATTCGAAGAAGAAATGACGACAAAGAGGACGACGCTGGAAGAAAGCATATCTTCTTTGCACAACGAGGAAGACAATCTTAAAATTAACATTGAAAAACTAACTAAAGAGAAAAATTCTAAAAATGAATTAATTAAAGAGCTCGATAAAATAAATGCAGAGCTTACTTCCAAAGAGCAGCTATTAGATAAAGTTAAGCAAGACTTATTGAACTTTGAAAAAGAAAAAGAGTTTAAGAAATCCGGCCTGGAATCACAGTTATCGGTACTTCATGAACAGGAAAACGAACTAAAGGCTAGCATCGAAAAACTTAGTCATGAAGAATCCGTTAAAAGTGATTTGGTGAAAAATCTGGAAAGCCTAAATTCCAACATCGACGAGAAAAAGAAAAGCCTGGAAGAATTACAGAAAAACTTTCTGAATTTTGAAGAAGAAACTAACGCTAGAAAGCTTGAACTTGAAACAAATTTAAATCAGCTTACCGAAAGGGAAAATGAATTAAAATCTAATATTGATAAGCTTTCCGAAGAAGAAAAAAGTAAAAGTGAGCTTGTTAGCGAACTAGATCAAATCAACCTTCAGCTTGAAAAGAAGAAACAAAGTCTTAAAACAATTGAACAAGACTTGATTAAATTTGAAGAAGAAACCGGTTTACAAAAATCCGCTATAGAATCTAGTTTGTCGGCACTGGTAGAAAAAGAGACTGAACTTAAAGCAACTGTAGTAAAACTTACGGAAGAAGTAAAGGTAAAGAACGAATATGTAAAAGAACTGGAAGACATAAATCGGCAGATTGAAGATAAAAAAACTCAGCTTGATGATATAGAACAGAATTTCATTAAAGTTTCCGAAGAAACGAAATTTAAGGGAAAAGAGCTCTATGCTTTAGTGGAAACCTTAACCATCAAATCCAATCGTCTTTCCAAATTAAATTTGGACATTCTTGAATTAGAAAAGAAATCTGAGGAAATAAAAGAAGAAATAAAGAATTATGAGAATTTAGGAGAAGAGCTTTCACAAAAAATTAGCGAGGGGAACAAATCATTTGAAAAGATTAACGAGCAGCACTCAAAACTTTCCGAATTAGTTCCTCTTTTAGAAAAAAGGAAAACAGAAATTGAACAAAGCAACGAGGAACTTGAAAATAGATTTGCTGAAATGTTTCAAAGATATAACCGCGAATTAAATGAAATTAACAAAAAAAGAAATGTACTGGAACAAATTATAATTAAAAAAGAAAAAGATCTGGAAGACAGAGATCAAATGCTTTTTGAAAAGATTGCGGCACTTGAAGAAAGTGAAAGGGTCTTAAATGCAAGGCAGACCGAAATTGAATCATTTGAAAATATAATTAAGACTTTAAACGAGCAGAAAGAAGAACTTCAAAATCAATTAATGAAAATTGATGAAGAAACCGCAGAAAAGAAAAATTATAATAATGATCTAAAACTTGAAACCGAACTGATGGCCAAGAAAAGGATTGGCCTTGAAAAAGGACTGCAGGAATTATTGTCTCTTATGAGCGACAATATTGATAAATCAGAAGGAAGAAAAATAAGGCTTGAAGATGAAATGAAAGCTTATGATGAAAAACTTCAATCCTATCAGGAAAAGATAAATGATTCAATGAGAGAATTAAGTGACCTTCAATCTTCTATCGGTTCTTTAAAACTGGAACAGGAAGAACAAAAGAGCAATATATCCAGATTGAATGTAATGAAAAAGAAACTGCAGGAAGATATCATGAAGCAGCAGACAACTTTGCAAAAATTCCAAAAAATAAGAGAAAAATTAAAAATAGAACAAGTAATAGCCAAGAATAAAAAGGTTGGCGGTCCTTACATGGGTGAATCAAACGAGATAAAACCGCCGAACAGTACAAATGGTGAAATAAAAAATACACAAATATTCAAACTTTAAGTTTTCAATTTTATAACTTTATTATCACGTTTATTTGCTTAAAATTATATTTTGAATACTTTTTTACTCGCCGAAAATTATTCATTAGTAGGATAAATTAATGCAGAAAATTTTAAATCAGTTCAAAAAATGCTATTCCAAACCATCTAAAATATTTTTAACCGTATCATATTTTATAATAGGGTTAAACGTAAATTTATTTTCACAAACCGAAACATCGTTTGTTGAACATCCCTCATGGAGCTATAATAAAACCATATATGAAGTTAATCTAAGACAATACTCCAAAAGCGGAACATTTAAGGGTTTTGAAAAACGTCTGCCCGAATTGAAAAAAATGGGTGTCGGCATTTTGTGGTTTATGCCAATTAACCCTATCGGTGTAAAAAATAGAAAAGGTAAATTAGGCAGCTATTATTCGGTTCAAAATTATTTAACTGTTGATCCTGCTTACGGAACAATTAATGAATTTAAAGAACTAGTAAAAAAAATTCATTCAATGGGGATGCATGTTATACTCGATTGGGTTGCAGATCATACTTCTTGGGATAATGTTTGGACCAAGGAACACCCCGATTTTTATAAAAAGGATTCTTTAGGAAATTTTGTTCCGCCGGTAAAAGATTGGACTGATGTAATTGCACTCGACTATAAAAACAAGGACTTATGGAAGTATATGACCAGCGCGATGGAGTTTTGGGTTAAAGCCTGCGATATCGACGGCTTCAGGTGCGATGTTGCAGATATGGTTCCTACTCCGTTTTGGGATCAGGTAAGAGTAACGCTTGACAAAATAAAACCCGTATTTATGCTTGCAGAAGCAGAAAAACCAGGACTTCAGGTAAAAGCATTTGATATGACTTACTCATGGAAGTTTTATTCTTTAATGAATGATATTGCTAAGGGAACGAAAAATGCTGAAGACATAATTAAATATTTTAAATGGGATGATTCAACTTTCGCGCGAAATGATTTTAGGATGCGGTTCACTACAAATCATGATGAAAACAGCTGGGACGGAACCGTATTTGAAAGACTTGGGAAAGCAGCACCGACATTTGCCGCATTAACTTTTGCAGTTAAAGGAATGCCTTTGATTTACAGCGGTCAGGAAGCAGGATTAAATAAAAGATTGAAATTTTTTTCTAGGGATCCTATCGATTGGAAAAATTCAAAATTCAGAGAATTATATACTAAACTCGTTCACCTGAAATTAAATAATAAAGCTTTATGGTGCGGAGCCGAAGGCGGCAAGATGATTGTGGTATCATCTTCAAATGAAAACGCTGTGTATTCATTTATAAGAGAAAAAGATAATGATAAAGTTTTTGTAGTTTTTAACTTGTCCTCAAAACCGGTCGATTTAAAATTCAATTCGGATTTAATTAAAGGAAATTATTTAGACTTATTTGCTAATAAGCTAACTACTTTAACGAGTTCAGAAAACTTAAACTTAGAACCATGGGGATTTAAGTTTTTTGTAAAAAAATAAATTGTTTTACTTTCTGCTGATTTAGGAATAACATTGCGGAATATTATGTCCATTCAGCTTAAAAATATTTCAAAACACTTCGGCACTTTGTATGCTCTGCAGAATATTGATTTCTCTTTCCCTGTAGGTAAAACAACCGTCTTAATTGGTCCAAGCGGCTGCGGAAAATCAACTCTAATTAGAATAATAACCGGATTAATCAAATTCGATGAAGGTGAGCTTCTTATAAACGAAGAAAGACTTACTTCATCAAATTTATATTTTGTTAGAAGAAAGCTCGGATATGTTATTCAAGACGGAGGATTATTTCCTCATTTGACTGCAAAAGCTAATGTATCATTGTTAGCCGAATATCTGGATTGGGATAAAACTAAAATTGAAAATAGAGTTGAAGAATTATGTGAACTGACAAAATTCCCAAAAGATGGATTAAATAGATTTCCTGGTGAACTTTCGGGCGGACAGAAACAGCGAGTCAGTCTTATGCGGGCATTGATGCTTGATCCTGAAATTCTCTTACTGGATGAACCGCTGGGAGCTTTAGATCCGCTTATCAGGTACGAACTTCAAACTGATTTAAAAGAAATCTTTACCAATTTAAATAAAACGGTTATCCTTGTTACTCACGATATGAGTGAGGCTGCTTTCTTTGGTGATATTATTGTGCTGATGAAATCCGGAAAAATCATTCAAACCGGTACCGTTAATGATTTTATTGATTCGCCGAAAGAACCGTTTGTTACTAAATTTATTTCTGCACAACGAAGCTTCATTAATAAATAAAAGGGCAGATTTGAAGAAAACTTTTTCATTTTTATTAATCTTTTTAATATTTACCGGTGTTTATGAAACTGCTCAAGAAAAGAAAGCTCCAATTAAAGTCGGTTCTAAAAAATTTACCGAGTCTGTTATTTTAGGAGAAATAATAACTCAATTAGGAAGATTAAAAGATCCTGATATAATTCATCTCAGAGAAATCGGCGGAACGCG